>CAYXMY010000021.1:0-31881 GCA_964466155.1 uncultured Caenibius sp.
TAACCGATGCCGAAGGGCGCCTTGCCGGGCTGGTTTCGCGCACCGATGCGCTGCGCTGGCAGGTCAACGATGCCGTTCCCGCGCATATCTCGCTTGGCGAAGCGGTTTCCGATACCGCTCAACCCACCGCCTATCCCGATACGCCATCGGGTGTGGTTGCAGATCTCATCATCGAAACCGGAATCGGCAGAATCCCCATCATCGAGAGGGGCACCCATAAGGTGATCGGTATTCTTTCGCGGCAGGACTTGCTCAAGGTGCGGGGGGCGAACAAGCAGGCCGAAACAGAACGGGAGCGCTTCGTCGGTTCGCCTCTTCAAGAGAATTAGGGGCCGTTCTGCGCGGCAGGCTGGCACCACGCGCCGCCCATACGGTAAGCCACCGTTCATTTCCGGGCGCGCAGATGATCGCCCCGTTGCCATAACACACGCGTTACCGGGCCGCATGGCCATAGCGCGGCCGCCGGAATCGCTTGTTCTTGCTCACGCCGAAACATTCTTTCGCCGATTGCCTGCCTGCGCGCTTCCGCGGGGAGTTCGGGCGGCGTGCGGCCGGGATCCTTCTGGCGGTCCTGATCGAAGGATTGTTCGTGCTGGTGGTGCTCAGCCTTGGCCGCCTGAGCCCGAACCATCAGAAGCCGGTGATCGCGCTGTCCACTTTTACGGTGGAACCCGCCGCCAAGCCGGCGGAAGCGCAGCATCAGCCCAGCCCGCATCCGGCAGCGGAACCGGCCCCCGCACCGGCAAAGGCACCTGCGAAGGCACAGGCCAGACACGAAGCGGCGCAGCCGGCCCCTGCTGCCCCTGCCAGGCCTGCCATGATTGTGCTGACGCATGAGCAGATGGCCGCGGCGAATATCGCCCGGATGCCCGCGCAGCCGAACCCATCGACCGCGGAGAAGGGGCAGGAGATGGGGCCACCCGATCTCGGCCGGTCGAAGGACACCCCGCGCACCGGCGGTTCCGGGCCGCATGGCGAACCGCTCTATGCCGCTGCCTGGTATCGCGAACCCTATGACGATGAACTGCGCGGCTATCTGTCGACCGCCCAGGGGCCGGGCTGGGGGAAGATCGCGTGCCGGACGGTCCCCGATTTCCGCGTCGACGATTGCGTGATCGTGGACGAATATCCCCATGGTTCGAACATCGCGCGCGCCGTGCTCGCCGCTTCCTGGCAATTCCGGGTGCGCCCGCCGCGTATCGGCGGGAAGGCGATGATCGGCGAATGGGTCGGTATTCGTATCGATTACGATATCCGGCGGCCGTAAGGCCTTTCTCGATCCGTTCCATTCTTCCCCGCCCACTCGCCGGGCGCCCTTGTAACGCGAGACGTTATAACATAAAGCCTTGCGGCCTGACGAGGTGTGGGCCAGCCAATTGGATAGGTGCGTAGTTGAAGCAGTCGCAGATCAGACCGCGTAATGCCGCCGTCCTGATCTGCGTGCTTCTGGCATTCGTGTGGCACAGCACTATTGTCCAGTCGCACGTCCACTACCGCGCTGCCGGGCAATTTGCTGCCGGCCTCGCGCAGCTTACAACCCCAGCCGAGCCGGATTACACCAAGGCTGAAGTGGGGGCGAAAGACTGCCCCTTATGCAAGGAAGCGGGGCTTTCGGGGGCCTACCTCCTGCCGGTTCTCATCGTCCTGCAGGTCATCGCCAACGATTACCCTGGGCAAACCTTCGCTGCTTTCCGGGAAGTTGATCGGTCGGCCCGTTCGCACTTATGGCGCAGCCGAGCGCCGCCTTCCGTTCCCGTACTCCAACCATAACCGATTGAGGAAGCGCGTAAGACGGCGCTTCCGGTTCAGGGAGGCATTCCCGTCTCGGGACTATGCCTCATCGTACGGAGCTTTCCCAAGATGAAAACTTGCCTGTTTCTCGGCTCGTCAGTGGCCGCATTGTTTCCTGCCGTGGCCATGGCACAGCAGGCGGCGCCCGCCGATCCTGCCGCCAGTAATCAACCGATCATTATCGTCACGGCATCGCCGTTCGGGCATGCGCAGGACGATACGCCCGCCATCGCGGTTCATGTGGACAACCAGCAAATCCTCAAAAGCGGCGGCGCCAGCATCGCGGATTCGCTTGCCAATGTCCCCGGCGTGTCCGCCACGGGCTTTGCAACGGGGGCCAGCCGGCCGATCATCCGCGGTATGGACGCGGCGCGCGTGCGCATCCTGGAGGACGGCACCGGCAGTTCCGACGTATCCGACATCGGCCCCGATCACGGCATCCCGATCGATCCGCTCGCCGCGCGCAGCATGGAGGTTGTGCGTGGGGCGGGCACTTTGCGCTACGGCAGCCAGGCGATAGGGGGCGTGGTGAACGTCCTCAACAACCGGGTGCCGACAACGCTGTCCGACAAACCGTTTTCGGCGGAAGTGACGGGGAGCTACGATAGCGTTTCGGATACCTGGCAAGGTTCGGCATTGACCGATATCAGCCTGGGCAACCTGGCGTTGCATGCCGATGGCTTCTACCGCCATGCGGACGATTACGATACGCCGCTCGGTACTCAGGCGAACAGCTTCTTCCGCGGTCACGGCGAATCTGTGGGGGCGTCCTACTTCCTCGGCGGTAACAGCCGTATCGGTGCGGCCTTGACGCAATACAATGCGAAGTACGGCATCCCCAGCGACGACACCTATATCGACATGAAGCAGACGAAAGTGATCACGCGCTCGTCGTTCGATCTGGGTTCGGGTCTGCTCAAGACGCTCAATGTCGATGGCAGCTATGCCGATTATCAGCATAGCGAGCGCGAACCCGATGGCACGATCGATACCACTTTCAAGAACAAGGAATGGGATGGCCGGGCCGAACTGCTGTTCAATCGCAGCGGTTTTCTGTCAAACAGCGCGGTCGGTGTCGAATACCGGCACCGGGATTTTTCAGCCGTGGGGGTGGACAGCAGCTATCTCTTCCCGGCCACGACAGAGACTATCGCCGGGTTTGCGTTCCTCGATGCCGAGCTTTCCGGCAAGTTCCATGTCGAAGCCAGCGGCCGGGTCGAGAATGTGAAGATTGGAGGCACGCCCGCTTCCGATGTCTTTACGCGCAGAAGTTTCACGCCGATCAGTGGCGCGCTGGGCGCGCTTTATACCGTCACCGACGGTGTAAAGCTCGGTTTCACCTTCTCCAGCACTGGCCGTGCGCCTGCGCTGACGGAATTGTTCGCGCGCGGCGGGCACGACGGCCCGCAGACGTTCGAGACGGGGGACCCCAATCTGAAGATTGAGCGGGCAAATTCGCTCGAAGCGTCGCTGCGCATTCGCAAAGGGCGCTTCAGCTTCGACGGCAGCATCTATTCGACCTGGTTCAAGAACTATATCTATGGCGACTTGACCGGCCGCCTTTGCGACGATGACGGCGTATGCGCAGTCGGTGGCGACGGCACTCTCACGGAACTGTTCTATCGCCAACAGGGCGCCCATTTCCGCGGAGTGGAAGGGGAAGCTCACCTCGAACTGCTCAAGACCGATGGTGGCCGCCTCGAATTCAAGCTCTTGGGCGATTACACGCGGGCGACTCTGGACGATGGAAACAACGTCCCGCGCATCCCGCCCTATCGCGTGGGCGGAGGATTGGATTGGCAAGGTGATCGGTTCGATGCCGGGCTGACGTTCACCCATTCTGGGCGACAGGACAAGTTCGGAACCTTCGATACGCCGACCCCGGGTTACAACATGCTAAACGCGCAGATCGCCTGGCGTCCGTTCAAGGATCGCCCGGGTGTCGAATTCGCCATCGTTGGCCAGAATCTGACCGACGATGTGCAGCGCAACGCAGCGGCATTCAACAGGGATGTGGTGGTTATGCCGGGCCGCAACGTCCGCTTCGTGTTCAAGGCGGCGACATTCTGAACCCCGTGCCATCTTGTTTGCGGAACTGGAACGGCGGAAATCCCCATTCCAGTTCCGCTGCATGATGGATCGGTCAGCCGCCGTAGAACACGTTGCCGCCCATATCCTTCATTTCGAGGATTGCGGCATCAAATGCCTAGTTTCTTCATGGCCGCTGGAAAGGGGGGACGGTGGGCCGCGCCGGTCGGGATCGGATGTTGGATGCCCGGCAAGGCGTGCATGTGGCGAAATTTGGCTTGCATCCCGGCGGAAACGCGATTGAGGCAGATGGCTGTGGGGCAGCGCCCCGTCGTTTGATGAGAAAGGCCGTTCATGTCCGATCCTTGCGGAGCCAGCAATCACGCCATTTCGGATGGAGAATGGGCGGGCTGGTATTGCCCGCAAGGGGACCCGTTCAACGATCACGCCGGCCCGTTTTATTACCGTGTCGATAGCGATGGTAGGCCGGTCTGCGGCATGAAGGTGGAGCAGAAGAACCTCAATGGCGGGGGGTCTTTGCATGGCGGCGCCATGGCGACTTTTGCGGATTTCTGTGCCTTCGCCTTCGCCGGATTGACGGGCAATGCCGCAGCCGTGACCGTATCCCTGACATGCGACTTCGTGGGTGGAGCAGGCTTGGGTGATCGGCTGGAATGCCGGGGGGAAGTGATCCGCGAAACCGGATCGATGGTTTTCCTGCGCGGTGCGATCACGCGCGATGGGGCGTCCATCATGGCGTTTTCCGCGATCCTGAAGAAGCTGCGCAAACCAGCTTGAAATGAGTGATGAGGGCGGCATCGGCCGCATCCCGGCCGCGCGCCATGCGATTTTGGCAGGGGGCGAGGGCTGACGCGTCTGTGCTGGCGGGCAGCTATGCCGCCATGCCCTGCGAGAGAGCATGGCGGCTGAGCGAGCTAGAGCCGGCAGCGCAAGTTCTGGCCGCGATGGCGATACGTGTCGGTGCGCGGGTTATAGTTCCGGTAACGCACCTGGCAGGCGCGCACATGGCGATACCAGTCGCCCTTTTTGCCCCAATGGCGCGGCGGCGGAGCGGGGCGGCTGCCCCAGCGGCTGTCCCAGCGGCCATAATCGCCCGACGCTGGCGGTGGTGGGCCACGGTCGGGCCGATGCATATCGTCATGCCTTGGCTGCGCCATTGCGCCCGCCGGAGCGAGCATCGCCAGGGCAGCGCCGATGGCTGGAAGCAGGAATCTACGCATATGCACTTCTCCTTCGATGATACCCCGTTGCGAAACGGGGACATGGGGATCGGGTAAGCGTTACGGGGGCTGTGCCAAGGGCGGGCGCCTGGATGCGAAATCCCGCGCCAGGGCCTGGGCTTCTTACCGCGCAAGGTTGCGTCCGGCATCCAGCCTTCCGAACAAATCCACTTCCCATGACGCACTCAACGATGGGGAACGGTTCCTGTTCCATCTCTCATCATGATTGAGAGCTTTGCCCACAGCGTTTGTTATCCCACGGCGGCGCGATTGGGCGGCGCTTGCATGATCTTGTGCGGTCAGATCAGCATTCGGGCATACGGCTCTTGCCGACGATATGGAACTTGCCGTCCGCACCCCGTTCGTAACGTTCGCTGAACCTCTTCGATCCGGTATAGGTAACGGTGAAGCTGCGCCCTTTTTCGGCTGCGGTGATCTCCCCTTCCAGATCGATGGCGTTTTTCTCGGTCGCTCCGGAATTGCTATAGAGGACGGGAATATCTGCGATATCGACGGGGCCTTTCGGCCCCAGTTCGGTCAGCGTCGCATAGGAACAACTGTAACCCTGCCATGTGCCGCCGCCTTCGGTGTAAAGTACGGGTGATGTGGCGATGGCATTCGTCCAGCCCCAGCGCAGCGCCGGATTGCCGAATGTCCCGGCTGTGCCGACGTCGAGCCATTCACCGACCGCCTTATACCGTGCCTGATCGGCATCGCGTTCGAGATAGTGCACGGAATTGAGGCCGCTGCAGGCATGACCGGTGCATTCGCTTGCCCCGGTGCCGATCAGCGCGGTCTTGCCATCGGGCAGCGGGATCAGGGCGAGCGGAACATAGGTATAGTCCGTTTGATCCACCGTGCGGACCGCTTCGTTCTTGGGGGACTTGCCGAACGCCGCCCAGAATGCTTCGGGCGTGCCCGCAGGCACCGTGTCGCGGTCGACATCTTCCACCTTGAACAGTGCCTGCGCTTTCGGCGGCGCGGCGGCGGCGGGGTATGCCGCAAGGAAGATCGCCGCGAGTGCAAGGCCCGCCATCTGTTTCATGAAATGCTCCCGATCAAATAACCGATGGATATATTTGCGATTTTTCATTGCTAGAGGAACAGTCGTATGGCTGCAAGATTGGCCTGGCCTTCGCATGGATGCAGGCGTCCAGGCCCCGGTTGCGGCGGGCAAGGGGCCAAAACGCTTGCTTTGCCCCGATGCTGTGCTTTTAAGGTTCCGGAACGGAGAACAAAATGACGGCTGGACGGATAGGCCTGTGGGGGCTGGGGATATTTCTGGTGCTGGTGGGGCTGCTGCTCGGCCTTGGCGGTATCTGGCTGCTGAGCCTCGGGGGCTCGCTCTATTATGCGCTGACGGGGATTGGCTGCCTGGCATCGGGTGTGCTGATCTGCCGGGGGCGACGGCTTGGCGGCTGGCTCTATCTCGCAGTCTTTCTGGCGACGCTGATCTGGGCGGTGTGGGAAGTCGGCACCGATTTCTGGCAACTCGTGCCGCGTGTGGGCGGCCCGCTGGCAGTGGCGATTTATGTGTTGATGCCTTGGGTGCAGCGCGCATTCGTCGATGCCCCGCCGCGCACGCCCCGTTCAACCCGCCTTGCCGAAGGGGCCGTGGCGGCGGCTGGCGTTATTGCTCTGGCAGGGGCGGCAGCGTTCACATTCATGGGGCAGCCCGCTGTTCAGGCACAGGAAGCTCCGCTCGCCAATGGTGCGGCCGCCGATGGGCCGGACAATTGGGAACATTACGGGCGCACTCTGTCAGGCACCCGCTATTCGCCCGCCAGCGCGATCACGCCGCAAAACGTCGATAAACTGCAAGTCGCCTGGACTTACCGCACCGGCGATATTGCGGCCAATTACCCCCGGACCAAATCGGCCTTCATGTTCCAGGCCACGCCGATCAAGGTCGATGACACGCTCTATTTCTGCACTCCGCATGATATCGTCGTGGCGCTCGATGCCGATAGCGGGAAAGTGCGCTGGCGCTACGATCCGAAGACCAACGATGATGGCGTGGCGATGCTGGTGTGCCGCGGCGTTTCCTACTTCAAGGCGCAGGACCCGGTCAGCGATTGCCCGGCCCGTATCCTGGTGGGCACGATTGACGGGCGCATGATCGCGCTCGATGCCGCAACCGGCAAGCCGTGCCAGAGCTTCGGCAAGAACGGCGAGATTTCCCTGCGCGATGGGCTGGGGGCGACAAAGCCCGGTTTCCAGTATTCGACGTCCCCCGCCACGATCATCGGCAATGCCGCGGTTGTCGGCGGTTTCGTGCTCGATGGCGTGGCCACCAATCTGCCTTCGGGTGTGGTGCGCGCGTTCGATGCGCGCGATGGCAAGCTGCTGTGGGCATGGGATATCGGCCGTCCGGATGGGGCGGGGCCGTTAAAGCCGGGTGAGATATTCACCACGGGCACGCCCAATGCCTGGACCCTGTTCAGTGCCGATCCGAAACTCGGCCTCGTCTATGTGCCGACCGGCAACAGCACGCCCGATTTCTTCGGTGGCAACCGTACGCCGGTATCGGACAAATATTCCAGTTCGGTTGTCGCGCTCGACGCCCGGACGGGCGAGGCGCGCTGGTCGTTCCAGACGGTGCATCACGATCTGTGGGATTACGATGTCGGTTCGCAGCCGGTGCTGATCGATATGCCCACCCCGGCAGGCACCGTGCCCGCGCTGATCCAGCCGACCAAGCACGGCGAAATCTATCTGCTCGACCGGCGCAGCGGCAAGCCGTTGGCAACGGTGGAGGAACGTCCCGTGCCCAAGGGCGATATTCCGGAAGAGCGGTATTCGCCCACCCAGCCATGGTCGACCGGGATGCACAGCTTCACCCCGCCTCCGCTCGTTGAACGGGACATGTGGGGCGCGACGCCGATCGATCAGATGTGGTGTCGTATCCAGTTCAAGCAGATGCGTTATCAGGGCAAGTTCACTCCGCCCTCCACGCACAGGACCCTGCAATACCCCGGTAACTTCGGGGTGATCGACTGGGGCAGCGTGGCCGTGGACGAAGCGCGTGGGCTGATGATCGTCAACACATCGGGCATGCCGCTGACGGTGCGGCTCGTCCCGCGCAAGGAAGCGGACAAGCAACTGGTCGCCAACGCGGGCAATGGGCACAAGGGCCTCTCCCCGCAGTACGGCACGCCCTATGCAGTGGACTTTGCGCCTTTCCTCTCGCCGCTGGGCCTGCCATGCAGCGCGCCGCCATGGGGCACGCTGGCGGCGGTCGATCTCAAGACGAACAAGCTTGTCTGGCAGAAGCCGCTCGGCACTACGCGCGATCATGCGCCGTTCGGCATTGCGGTGCCAGGTGTGTTCAATCTCGGCGGTTCGGTGGTGACGAAAGGCGGCGTGACCTTCATCGCCGCGACTATCGACAACTACCTGCGCGCATTTAACACCAGGACGGGCGATCTGCTCTGGGAAGGCCGCCTGCCCGCCGGTGGGCAAGCCAATCCGATGACTTATACGTCCAGCCGCACGGGCAAGCAGTATGTCGTGATTGCAGCGGGTGGACATGGTTTCATGGGCACGACGCCGGGCGATTACGTGATCGCTTACGCTCTGCCCGATTGACGCGCCGGAATGCCCTTGCCCGGCCATGTAGAGGGCCGGGCAAGGGTAAACCGGGGAGGAGAGCGCGGGAATGGCCGATCTGGGGCCGGACGATACCGTTCTGTGCACCGCGACGATGGGCTTCGGCCCTTTGCGCGATTTCGCCGAAGCCGCCGGGGCCGCGGGTTTCAGCGCCATTTCCCTGGCGGGCGGCGATTACAAGTCGGCGCGGAGAGCTGGGCTGGCGGATGCGGATATCCGCGCGCTTCTCGCCGATAACAATCTCCGCATTGCCGAACTCGATGGCGTGGTGGACTGGCTCCACCCCCTGCCGGAACGGCAAGGCAGCGGCTACGATCTCGACATTCCGTTTTTCGGCCATTCGCAGGAAGAATTCCTGGCGATGGCCGATGCGCTCGGCGCCCGCTCGATCACGGCAGTTGATCCGTTCGAGCGCACCGCACCGATGGAGCGGATGGTGGAAGCCTTTGCCCGTTTGTGCGACCGGGCAGCGGAGCATGGCCTGCTCGTCCATCTCGAATTTCTGTCATGGGGGCCGGTGCCCGATCTGGCGACCGCATGGGATATCGTCCGGCTGGCGGGCAGGGACAATGGCGGCCTCATGCTCGACAGCCTGCATTTGATGCGCAGCGGCAGCAGGGCGATGCTGCCGCATATTCCGGTAGACCGCATTTTCGCCATCCAGTTGAGCGATGGCCCGCCGATCCGGCGTGGAGATTGCTTCGCTGACGCCGCCGACCGCGATTGGCCGGGTGAGGGGACATTTGACCTGCCCGCGCTTGTGCATGATTTGCGGGCGGCGGGATGCACCGCGCCGCTGGGCGTGGAAGTGATGGGAACCGCGACAGCTGGCCTTTCGGCAAAGGCTATCGCTGGCAAGGCCTTTACAGCGCTTGAGCAGGTGCGGCGCATGGCGGATGCAAGGCGTTCCTGATTTTCGATAGAATCGCAAGACCGCCCGGTTTGCGCAAAAAGGACATGAACTGAGCGTGGCATGGAAAATGCGATTGCGCTCAATCCCTCGTCCTTCATTATCACGCCAGCGGCATAACCTTTCAAAAGGAGGCCGCTAAAGAACATAATGTAACGGGAGAAGGGGTGTGACGGGCAGGATTGCCTGGCATGGGGGCCTGCGCGACAACCATCCGGATGAGCGCGGTTTCCTTCGTTTCGGCGGAGGATGCGGTCGGCCATACGGTTCGGCCCGATCCGGAAAAAGTCATTCGCAAAGCCGCGGGTCTCGTGTTTCCCCGCCCGTTTTCCGGATTCGCAACGACACAAAATAGACAAACAGGCCGTTTGGAGGAAGTTCTCATGCAAGGGCTGCGATCGATTAAAGCCGTACTGTTGGCGACGGGTATGCTGGGCGCCATTCCGTTTTCGTTTTCTCCCGCCTTTGCCGCTGCTCAGCCGCAAGCGGATGCGCCCGATGCGGATATCGTCGTCACCGCCCGCCGCCGCGCGGAAAGCGCGCAGGATGTGCCGATTGCGGTCACCGCGCTCAACAACGCGCAAGTCGCTGTGCCAGGTTCCATCGGTCTGACGCAAGTGGCGCAACTTGCGCCCAGCTTGCAGATCACGGCGACCAACGCCCGGCAGACCAACATCAACATTCGCGGCCTCGGCGCGACTCCGGCATTCGCCAGCCTCGGGCTGGAATATGGCGTGGGGGTCTATGTCGACCAGGTCTATTATAGTCGGCCGGCGCAGGCGGCGTTCGACCTTTACGATCTGGCGCAAGTGGAAGTGTTGCGCGGCCCGCAGGGAACTCTGTTCGGCAAGAACACCACGGCGGGCGCGATCCATATTACGTCGCAGGCGCCCAGCTTCGACCCTGAATTCCGCGGAGAGGTGAGCGTCGGCAATTACCGGACAGTGCAAGTGCGTGCCACGGGTTCCGCGCCGATCAACGATAAGCTTGCGGTGCGCCTCACCGTTTCCGATACCGAGCGCGACAAGGGCTTCCTCAAGAATGTGTATGACGGTTCGCGCAAATCCGATCTGCACACCTTGTCCTTGCGTGGGCAGGTGCTGTTCAAGCCGACCGATGCGTTCTCGCTGCGCGTGATTGGCGATTACAGCGAATACGAGCAGAAATGCTGCATCGGCACCACCACCGGTGTGCGGACGAAGCGCGTGGACGGCAGCCCCCTGCCGAACGACTTCTATACCCGCGTGGCCCGTTTCGGCTACACGCCTTTGCCCATCGATCCGTTCGACCGGGAAATCGATATCAACCGGCCGTTGAAGCTCAATCTCAAGACCCACGGCATCAGCGCCATTGCGGATTACGATATCGGTCCCGCCACGATCACTTCGGTTACGGCGTGGCGCAAGTTGAACTATCGCCCTGCGATCGATGCCGATCTCTTGCCGATGGATATTTTCACCGATGCCGGGATTTATGAGAAGCAGCGCCAGTTCAGCCAGGAATTGCGGATCGCATCGAATGGCAAGAACAAGGTCGATTACGTCGCGGGCCTTTATTATTTCAATCAGCGGATCGACGACAAGATCTTCACCAAATATGGCTCCGACGCGGCCTTGTGGATTCTCGGCCCTGCCGCTGGCAGCACGCAGGCATCGCTCGGCGGGCAAGCAGCGCTGAACGGCCTGTTCGTCGACGGTACGGCCCAAGCGAACACCAAGAGCTATGCCGCTTTCGGGCAATTGATCTGGCATGTCACGGATCGTTTCGATGTCACCGCCGGTTTGCGATACACGAAAGAAAAGAAGGACGGCTTCTTCGAACAGGTCCAGCGCGGACCGGCACTCACCCCGGCGCAAATCGCACTGGGTGCGCAGGCGATCCGCAATTCCTTCGGTGCGAATATTCCGCGCTACGTGGCGAAAACGAAAGAGGACAATGTCTCGGGTGCGATCACGCTGTCTTACAAGGTCACGCCCGATGTCATGATCTACGGTACCTATTCCAAAGGATACAAGTCGGGCGGTCTCAATCTCAACGCCACCAATTCACCGCCTGTCATCGCGCCGGAAAAGGTCGATAACTACGAAGCGGGCATCAAGTCGACGCTGTTTGGCCGCATGCTGACGTTGAACCTTGCCGCGTTCCATACGCGGATCAAGAACTACCAGAGCCAGCAGGTCGATATCAACGGCGCGTTGACGGCCTATATCGCCAATGTCGGCACCGTGCGCACGCAGGGTATCGAAGTGGATGCGACCTTGCGCCCCGTCCGCAATCTCAGCCTGTTCGCTTCGGGCAGCTATGTCGATGCGATATACAAATCCTTCCGCAACGCACCGTGCCCGGTGGAATATCTGGGCTTGCAGACCGTATGCGATCTGAGCGGCCGCAACTTGCCGGGGGTTTCGAAATATTCGGTTTCGCTCGGCGGTGAATACGCCGTCGACCTGTCGGACAAGGCGCAACTCTACGCCAATGCCAATTACAGCTATCGCTCGAAATTCAACGCGACATACAATCTGGCGAAAGATGCGGTGATCGGCGGATATGGTCTGACGAACCTGAGCGTAGGCGTCCGCCATCCCGATGGGCGCTGGGACATTTCGGTCTATGCGCGCAATCTGTTCAACACCAAATATTACAACTCTCTCGGCCCCGCCGCATTCAACACCGGCCAGTATAGCGGCTCCCCCGGCGATCCGCGCACTTACGGCATAACCCTGCGGACATCGCTGTAACGAAATAGCAGAAATGGAGAGATGGATTATGAAGAGATGGCGACTGCTGATGGCGGCAACGGCGATGACAGCCGCACCGCTCGCCTCGGCTTCCGCAGCGGAAAGCCGCCCCAATATCATCGTCATTCTGGTGGATGATATGGGCTTTTCCGATCTGGGTGCTTTCGGCGGTGAAATTCGCACGCCCAATCTCGATGCGCTGGCGAACAAGGGGGTGAAGTTCACCAATTTCCATGCCACCCCGGTCTGCGCGCCGACACGGGCGGAACTGTTGACGGGGGTCGATCATCATCAGACCGGGATCGGCAATTTCCCCGAGCTGCGGCAAGACAACCAGATCGATAAGCCGGGATACGAAGGCTATCTGAACGATCGGGTCGTCACCATCGCCGAGCGGATGAAGGATGGCGGATATTACACCTTCCAATCCGGCAAGTGGCATCTGGGTTACGATCCGCGCGCCAATCCTGCCGCGCGCGGATTCGATCATTCCTTCTCCATGTTGGGCGGCGGGCACAACCATTTCGGTGCGGATCAGGATCGCCAGCGCCCCGATATGCCCAATGTCGGCCTGGTTTATACGCTGGATGGCAAGCGGGTGACGATTCCCGCCGATTTCTATTCGTCCGATTATTTTACCGACAAGTTCATCTCGTTTCTGCCCGACGGCAAGGACAAGCGGCCTTTCTTCGGCTATCTTGCCTTCACCGCGCCGCATTACCCGATCCAGGCCCCGGTGGAGGATATCAAGCGCTATGCTGGCAAATACGATGCGGGATACGATGTCCTGCGTCAGCAACGCTTGCAGCGCCTGAAAGCGTTGAAGATGATTCCGGACACCGTCACCGCGCACGATCCGTCTTCTCCCACACGGTGGACCGATCTCACGCCGGAACAGAAGCGCATCGAATCCCGCACGATGGAAGCCTATGCCGCGATGGTCGACCGGCTGGACCAGAATGTCGGAAGGCTGGTGGCGGAACTGAAGAAGCGCGGCCAGTACGACAACACCGTGATTATGTTCATGTCGGATAACGGGCCGGAAGGGCATGAACTGGACAAGTCCTTCATCATTCCGGAAGCGGGCAAGGCGATGCTGGCGGGGGCGGACAACAGCCTCGATTCCATCGGCAGCGCCAAATCGTATGTCTGGTACAAGTCGAACTGGGCGGAAGCGGGTTCTGCGCCGTTCCGCCGTTACAAGTCTTTCCCCACCGAAGGGGGAACGCGGGTGGTTTCCTTCCTCAGCTATCCCGGCCATGCGCGGACGGGGATCGAACCGAGCTATCTTTCCGTCCGCGATGTCGTGCCGACCTTGCTCGATCTTGCCCATGTGAAGCTGGATAAACCGGCCGAATACAAGGGCAAGGCGGTGATCGCGCCGCAGGGAATGTCTTTTGCCCGGCGGATCGAACCGGGGGCACCGGCGCCGCAATTGTCCCCCACATTTGCCGCAGGCGAAATGTTCGGCCGCCGCTATGTGCGCGAAGGGCGGTGGAAAGCCGTGCATATCCCACCGCCGACCGGAACCGGCCATTGGGAATTGTTCGATGTGGAAGCCGATCCGGGCGAAGTGAAGGACCTCGCGCGGCAGAACCCCGATCAACTGGCCAGGATGGTCAAGGACTGGAACGGCTACGCGGACAAGACGGGCGTGGTCTTGCCCGTCATCCCGGGGAACTGAGAGGCGGAACTGGCCCGGCACCGGGTGCCGGGCATCCCCATTTCCAAAAAAAGGCGCGCCACGAAGTGGCGCGCCATAAAAGGGGGAGAGGGCAGATGAAGATTGCTCTTAATCTGCGCGAGGCCGCTATAGCCCCCGAATCAAAACGCCAGATGAACGCTGCTGCGGAAACGGGATAGCCGTACGCGATTTTCTCTCATACGCGTCTGAGTTGCATTCTGCGCACTACGTTATGTAGTGATTTGCGCATTTGAAAAATAATTTTCTTTAACTTCTGGACTTTCCGGGAAACCTTGGCTTGAAGAGCGAGGCTGCTTCGTTGAAGTGGTACGGATGCCCGTAATTCGGGATAGATTCGAAGCATAAAACACAAGTTTTGGCCCGGTAACCCGTAACGATGAAGGAAATTCCCTTGCAACCAGAAGCGGATACCCGCGCGACTTTGATCACGCTGACATCTGATATTGTGGCTGCGCATGTCAGTAACAATAGTGTCTCGATAGACGAGGTGCCTATTCTCATCGAGAATGTGTTTCAGGCGCTGTCGGGGCTGGGTGAAGAGCCTGTCATCGAAGAAACGCCGCTGGAGCCTGCGGTGTCAATTCGCGCGTCGGTCCGCCCCGATCATGTCACGTGTCTCGAATGCGGCAAGAAGCTGACTCTGCTCAAGCGCCACCTGATGACCGATCACGATCTGACGCCGGAGGAATACCGGCAACGTTGGAGCCTGGCGCCCGATCACCCGTTGGTTGCCCCCAACTACGCCAACCAACGCCGCGATCTCGCGGTGAAGATCGGCCTGGGCCATACCGGCAAGAGCAAAGGTCCGCGCAAGCCTGCTGCTGGCAAAGGCAAGGGCGGCCGCAAGCTCGGCCTGCGCTTCAACGGGGACGGCGGCGCGGCCTGAATTCGGCCCACCTATGAAACGGAGGGGCGCAGCGTTTCTCTGCGCCCCTTTTGCCGTATTGGGCGGTTCAGTGCCGGGACCGCGTGGCGTGACGGGCAAACCTGGCCAGAAGAGCTATATCGCGCCGGTTGACAGCGCGTCCCAGGCGTTGATGAATGTACCCGCAATCATGACGCGGCCGGGGTAGACCGCATTCCCCACGGCTGGACCCGAAAACGGGCCTTACGTCGATGTGGGAGGGACAGGCCATTGCGTACCGCTTTTATCGGGCTGGGCAATATCGGTGCACCCATGGCGCATCGGCTATGCGCGGTGTCCTCGAATACCATGGTTTACGATGCGGTTCCTGCCGCAATGGCCGGGTTCGGAGGATCAGCCAAACTTGCCGCCGACCCGGCGGAAATTGGCGCATTGGCCGATCTGGTCGGCGTTTGCGTGCGTGACGATGACGATGTTCGAGCGGTGGTCGACGGTCCGCGCGGATTGCTGCGCACGATGCGCGGCGGGGTGATCGCGATCCATAGCACGGTGCGCCCCTCCACAGTAGTCGCGCTCGCCGATTGTGCCGCCGATCAAGGCGTGTCGTTGATTGACGCGGCGGTCTCCGGCGGGGCGGATGGGGCTGCAAAAGGGGCGCTGACGGCTATGGCAGGCGGCGATCCCGATGTTATCGCGCAGGCGCGGCCGCTGCTCGATGCTTATTGCGCGCATGTGATCCATGCGGGAGATATCGGTGCGGGCATGGCGCTCAAGCTGTGCAACAATCTCGTGACCTATATCGAACTCAGCGCTGCGCTGGAGGCCTATCGGCTGGCGGAAGCGCTCGATCTCGATCCCGAACTGCTCAGCAGCGTGATGACCGATAACGGTAACCTCACCCCTTCGATGCGGCAATATATTGGCTTTCGCCGGACAGGGGCCGCGCAGATCGGGGCAGAGGCGTTCCTTGCCACGCAAAAGGCTCTCGTCACGCTTGCCGAAAAGGATCTTGCCCTGGCGGGAGAAGCCGCAGCGGAAACGGGCACGGCGATTTCGGTTGCCGATCATGTCCGTGCGCAATTCGAACGTATCGTGATGGAAGGACTGCAACCGTGAGCGAATTCGTCGATTCCCTGTTGTATATCGATGGCGAACTGTGCCCGGCGCAAGAAGGCCGGACATACGACAACATTGCCCCGGCTACGGGCCAATCGGTAGGCAAGGCTGCCGATGCCAGCGCCTCCGATATGGATGCCGCGATTGCCGCTGCTCGCCATGCTTTCGATAAGAGCGACTGGGCACACGATCATGCCGCGCGCATTGCATGGATGGAGCGGTTGCAGGCCGAACTGGCCAAACTGGTCCCGCTCTATCGGGCGCGGATTTCCGCGGAAACCGGCGCTACCCTGGCCGTTCTCGATTCGGTGGGGCTGGCCGTGCCGATAGAGATGATGAAATGGACTATCGATCTTGCGCGCAACTACCGGTTCGAACGCGATATCGGGGTCAGCACGACCATGGGCGTGCCCAGCCGCCGGCTGGTGTTCAAGGAAGCGGCAGGGGTGGTGGGGGCGATCACCCCGTGGAACATGCCGGTGCAGATCAATATGGCGAAGCTGACGGCGGCCTTGTCCGCCGGGTGCACCGTGGTGCTGAAACCTGCACCGGAAACGCCGTGGTCGGCCATGATGGCGGGTGAAGCGGCAGCCGCCATCGGATTGCCCAAGGGTGTGCTCAACATCGTCACCAGCGCGGACAAGGCGGCGCTGGGCGAACAACTGGTGCAGGACCCGCGCGTCGATGTGATCTCCTTCACCGGCTCCACCGCCGTCGGCAAGCGGATCATGGCGGCCGCGTCCGCCACGTTGAAGCGGGTGTTTCTGGAACTGGGCGGGAAGTCGGCCAATATCGTGCTCGACGATGCGCAATTCCCCGATGCACTCTACGGTGCGATGACTGTCTGTTTCCATGCCGGGCAGGGCTGTTCGCTGCCGACCCGCATTCTCCTGCCGCGTGCGAGATATGACGAAGCGGTGGAGATTATCCGCCAGATGTACGAAGCGATGCCGTTCGGCGATCCGGCCAATCCGCAACAGTTCATGGGGCCGGTCGTCTCCAGAGCGCAGTTCGAGCGGGTGGCGGGCTACATCAAGCTGGGGCAGGACGAAGGAGCCCGGCTGGTGACCGGCGGCGTGGCCGAAGGCATGGATGGCTATTACATCCGCCCGACGCTGTTTGCCGATGTGACGAACGACATGCGCATCGCGCAGGAGGAGATTTTCGGCCCTGTCCTCGTCGCCATTCCCCACGATGGGGATGACGATGCGGTGCGGATCGCGAACGATTCCGTCTATGGCCTCGGCGGGGCGGTGCAATCGTCCGATCCGGATCGCGCGCTGGCGGTGGCGCGGCGCATCCGCACCGGATCGCTCAACATCAACAGCGCCAACATGTTCGGCGCCGATGCCCCCTTCGGCGGTTACAAGCAGAGCGGCATCGGCCGCGAAATGGGCGTGGAAGGGTTCGAGGAATATCTCGAAACCAAGACCGTGGCGGTGGAGGCGCAAGGGGCATGAGCGCTGAAGGCAAAGTCGTGCTGGTGACGGGCGGCGCGCGCAACATGGGTTTCCATGCGGCGGCGGGGCTGGTGCGGCGCGGGGCGAAAGTGGCGATTGTCGCACGTGGGCGCGAAGCGGTGGAGGAAGCGGCGCATGCGTTGGGCAGTGACGTACTGGCCATCGCGGCAGAGGTGACTGACCCCGCACAGATCGCCGAGGCGCTGCGCCAGACGGCGGATCGTTTCGGCGGGATCGATGGCATCGTCAACAACGCCGGAGTCGCCTATCCCAACGCGATCGAGAAGCTCGACGAAGTGCAAGTGCGCGAACAGACGGCGGTCAACTTCCTCGCCCCGATCTTCGCCGCGCGGGCGGTGATCCCCTATCTGCGGCAGCGTGGCGGGGGGCGGATCGTCAATATCTCGTCCGCCACCACGCGGGCACCGGGTTCGTTCGGCCACCTTTCGATCTACGGCGCGACCAAGGCGGGGCTGGAATATTTCACCGAACAACTGCGCCACGAAGTGCAGAAGGACAATATCGCCGTTACCTGCTTCATTCCGGGCGATACCAGTACCGGCTTCGGCCGCGGATGGGCACCGGAAGCGGTGCAGGCGGCTTATGCCGACTGGCTCGATCAGGGGCCATACTGGAACGGCATGATGCCGGTGGAAGTGGTGGGGGAAGAAATCGCCCATATGTTCGACTTGCCGAACAATGTGACATTCGAAGTCACCATGCTGCGCCCGGTCGGGCAGCTCCCCAAGATGCTGGAAGGGGAATGAGCATGCGCTTCGGCCCGGAGGGAGAGGGCTACCAATGCCTCTCTGCCTGACATATCCCGAAGGGGCAGCGCTGGTTGCTGGCGGGACCGGCCGCGTTGGCGAAGGGACGATGCGGCGGCTGGTCGAAGCCGGGGTGCCTGTAGTCTTCACGTACAACAGCAGCGCGGACCGGGCGCGGGCATTGGAAGCCGATCTGCGCGCGGTGGGGCACGATGTTCATGCCGTGCCCATGTCTTTGACCGATGGGGCCAGTATCGATGCGGCCATCGCCAGAGCGGTCGAGGTAGGCCGTGGGCGCATGCACACCGTCATTTCCGCCGGTGGACCGTTGATGCCTTTTGCGAAAATGGCCGATGTGGACGAAGCAGCGCTGGAACAGTTCATCGCCGAAGACGCGATGGGCGCATTTCGCCTGTTTTCGCGCTGTGTGGCGGCCATGCGGCGGAGCGGAGGCGGCTCGCTCACCGCCTGCACCACCATCGCCAATTTCCGCGTGGTCGATTACGATGGCGTCTCACCCTTTTCCAAAGGGACGGTGGAAGCGCTGGTGCGCCAGATTGCGGCGGAGGAAGCGGACGTCGGCATCCGCTGCAACGCCGTGCCGGTTTCGTGGGTGTTCGATGCCACGGCGGAGGAGCAGATCGCGCAGATGGAGGGCTTGCCTGAACCGGGGCGCAGCCACGTTATCGCATTGATCCGCCAACTGGATACGCAGACCCGTTTGCGCCGCCCGGCCACCATGCTGGAAGCGGGGAACCTGTTCGCATTCCTCGCTTCCGATCAGGCAAGCTATATCACGGGGCAAAGCATCCGCCTCGATGGCGGCTTCAGCCTGTGAGCATGCCTTTTCCGCAAGGCCGCGCACCCATCACGGCGCGCGGCCTGCGCGGGCATTATTGGGCGGATTGACCGAAAGCGGTTTGCGTCTGTTCGCCAAGGCCCACGACCTTGCGCACGCCGTCTTCGCTCACTTCGTCCATCAGGAACGACAGGCGGCGCGATCTGCTGCTGGAGAGCAGCCATTCGCCGTTCACTTTGCGGAACGTGTCCTCATAAGAGGTGGCGAGCTGGATCAGCGTGCGGGCCTGCTTGTCGATCTGGAAGAAATAGAGATCGAACAGGCCGGTGGCGGTGTCCGGCCCGGTCAGCGTGATGACGGGGTTCTGCATGTGATGCATGTCCAGCACATGCGGCACGCAACCGAACTGCGTGTAGAGCGCGACGAAGTCTTCCGGATTGTCGAACACCGGGAAGCCTTCGAAATCGATCGTGGCATCGTCGGTGAAGCACTTGCGCACTTCGGCGGGCTGCTTGCGGTCGCAGGCACGCAGATACCGGACCTTGACATCGGTGATCGCCGCGAGGTCCTCCATCGCCTGGACACGCCGTGCGAGATCGTTCAGGTCAACGCTCATTCTTGTCATCTCCTTGTTTCCCGCTCCGCTCATACGCTGCGCCGATAAGAAATCCACTGCGGTGCGTAGGGAACGGGGCAGGGAAGGGCGTTTTCATGCCGGTTCGTGGCGGATGCCGGGCTTGGACGCATGAGAAAATGGCCGCACTTTCGAAATATGGCCATCGTCTGCTGCTATCTGGCCGAATAGAGAGCGCAGATAGCGGCCCAATGAGGCATTTGATCTCGACACCGCTTCGCCGGGCGGCATAAGCATAGCGGTCAAACAAAATCGGGTTAGGATGTGTGATGGATTTTGCCAGACATGAAAGTCTGGTCAGGGTCGATACCGCACATGTGGTTGCGGAACTGATCAGGCACCCTGAGGAAACGAAACCGGGCGAAGTGTTCCGCGAACCGATGCACGTGGTCGCACTGCAGCATCGGCAGCCGTCCTACACCTGCCAGGGCCGCTATCGCGTGCCGAACGTGCGCCCCGATTTCCAGAGCATCGGCCGCCTGCTGGTGCTGCCTGCGGAAGTGCCGCTGGAAGTGTGCACGCTGGAACGCCCGGACGAGGTGGTGCGCTGCATGTTCACCCAGGAAGTGCTGGAGGAATATGGCGGCGATGGCCATATCTTCGATGGCAACGTATTGTCTTCGCTGCTCAATTTCCGCCATCGCGGGATCGAGGATATTCTCGGCATCTTGGGCAATGAATTGTGTTCCCCCGGGTTCGCCAGCAATGCGCTGGTCGAATCGCTGGGGATGACGCTGCTGATCCAGTTCGCGCGTTATGTCCGCGAATTTCCCAAGGGCGATATCGTCTATCGCGGCGGGCTGTCGCGCCGCCATATGCGGATCATCACCGAAGCGGTGGAAGGCGGCACGCATTGCCCGTCCTTGTCCGAACTCAGCGATCTCGCCGGGGTCAGCCTGCGCCATCTGACGCGCAGCTTCAAGGAATCCACCGGCATGACGGTCTATGCCTATATCGAACAGGTACGGTTCGAAAAGGCTCGGGCGCTGCTGGCCGATACCGATCTGCTGGTGAAGGATATCGCCTATCGCCTGGGTTTCTCCTGCGCCAGCAGCCTTTCGGTCGCCTTCCGCAAACTCGCCGGGGAAACGCCGCAGGACTATCGCCGGCGCGTGGGGCGTTCGGCGAAAGGCAGGGCGGCGCATTGACGGGCGAAAGAACCGCAGCAAGCTGGGGAGAAGGATAGCATGACAGGTCTGGCCGTTTCCGATCGCGACCGCCCGCTTTACGATCCGTTCGATTACAGCCTGCATGACGATCCTTATCCCACCTACCGGCGGCTGCGGGATGAAGCGCCCGTCTATCACAACGCCAAATTCGATTTTTACGTGCTGTCGCGGTATGAGGATTGCAGCGCGGCGGTGCGCGATTTCAAGACCTTCTCTAGCGCGCAGGGAACGACGCTGGAAAGCCTGAAAGCGCAGGTCCAACTGCTCATCAACACCGATCCGCCGGTGCATAGCCGCATGCGGCATCTGATTGCGGGCATGTTCACCCCGGCCAAGGTCGCCCCGCTGGAACAGGCGGTGCGCACTATGGCGCGCGAATTGCTCGCCCCGCATCTGGCCCATGGGCGGATCGACATTATCGGCGATTTCGCGGCCAAGCTGCCGATGGCGATCATCTGCAAGCTGCTGGGCTTCCCGCGCGAGGATGAAGATCGGCTGCGCAATCTGACCGATACCGTGGTCCACCGCGATGAAGGCGTGTTCGCCATGCCCGACGAAGGGATGCGGGCGACGCTTGCGCTCTATGAATATTTCAACGCCGATATCGCAGAGCGGGCACGCGGCGCCCGGCGGGAGGATATCGTCGCTTCGCTGATGGATGCGCAGGCGGATGGCAAGCTGACGCACGAGGAACTGATCGGCTATATCTACATTCTGTCCATCGCCGGAAACGAGACGACGACCAAGCTGATCGGCAACATCTGCTACCAATTGCACAAGCATCCGGACCAGGCGGCGCTGCTGCGCGCCGATCCCGCGTTGATCGAATCCACGGTGGAGGAAACCATGCGGTTCGACGGCCCCACGCAGATGATGGCGCGGACCACCACGCGCGATGTCACTCTGCATGGGGTGACGATCCCGGCCCATGCCAAAGTCGCGCTGCTGTTCACCAGCGCCAACCGGGACGAGCGCAAGTTCGAACGGGCGGAAGAATACGATGTGCGGCGCAATCCGCGCGATCACCTGGGCTTCGGCGGTGGATTGCATGCCTGCCTCGGCGCTGCGCTGGCCCGGCTAGAAGCGCGCGTGGCGATGGAGGAAATCTTTGCCGCGCTGGGCGAATTCGCCGTCGATGAAACGACGCTGGAACGGATGCATTCGCCCAATGTGCGCGGGCTGACCCGCGAAATCCTGACCTTCACCCCCAAGGGAAAGTAACCGCCGCATGCCCAAGGTAACTTATCGCCCCGCATCCGGCGATCCGATCACCGTCGATGCCTTCGCCGATATGACGCTGATGGAAGTGGCATTGTGCAACGATGTGCCCGGTATCGTCGGGCTGTGCGGCGGTATCTGTTCCTGCGCCACCTGCCATGTCTATGTGGATGAGGAATGGGCCGCCCGCCTCCCCGCGCCAAGCGGGGAGGAACAGGATATGGTGGAAGGGCTGGACAAGCGCCGGAGCAATAGCCGTCTGGGCTGTCAGGTCATGATGACCGACGCACTTGATGGGTTGGTGGTCACGGTGGCGGAGGCCGAATAAGCCCGGCTATCCGCCCGATGCCCCCTGATGCGCGGCAAGGGCGCGGGCCAGTGCGGCCGAAAAGCTCGCCATCCGGGGATGGCCGACATAGTTGACCATGAACACGCGGATTTCCTCCACCTGTTCGACAGTCAGTTCCCCCTTGGCCAAGGCCGCGCGAATCTGGATTTCGGCGATGTCGGTTTCCCCCAGTGCAATCACCGCGCCGAGGATCAGCAGGCGGCGCTGGGCAACGGTCAGCACATCGCGGGTCCAGACTTCGCCGAACAGATGATCGATTGTGTTCTGGACATAGGCGCCCCGGCTTTCGCGCGGGGGCAGGGGGACAACGCCGCCATAGACAGCGTCGAACAAGGCTTCGCCCCGGGCGGTGCGATCATCCTCCCCGCTCATACGGAAGCAGCCTTCTGCAGCAGGGAATCGAGATCGATCATCCCCATGCCCATGCCTGCGGTGAAGCCGCCATCGGCAATGAAATTGGTCCCGTTGACGTAGCTTGCGCCGTCCGAATTGAGGAAGATCAGCGGATAGGCCTGTTCCGCCGAGGAGGAGCGGCGGTTGATCGGCGCGGTATAGACATCGATGATCGCTGGGCTGGACACGGCTTCGAAATCCTTGGTCATGCCGGACTGGGTGGGGCCGGGGCTCAGAAGGTTGAGGCGGATACCCTGTCCGATCAGCGTTTGCGCGCGGCGCAGGCCCCACACGATCACCGCTTCCTTGGCAAAGGCATAAGCATCGCCCAGTTCGGGCAGGTGTTGGTCCGCCCAAGCGAGGCCGGTGTCATAATCGGGCGTCTGGACGAGTTCGGTCACCGTGGGCAGGCGCAGAACATAACCATTGCCCGCCGTGGAGGCGATGATAGCCGCCGCGCCGCCGCGCCGCATCTTGAGCAGAGCCTGTTCGACAAGATAGCGCGCGCTGAGGAAATTGACCTGCACCACTTCGATGCCGGGGAAAGTCTGCGGCAAGCCCGCGCAATAGAACAACGCGTCGATCGGTCCATCGATCCCGGCCAGCGCGGCGTCGATATCCGCCCGGCTGCGCAGATCGCACGGGGTGAAAGAGGCGAGGTCCACCGGCGAAGGCTTGATGTCGAACCCGTGCACTTCACCGCCCAGGCGGATCAGTTCGCGTGCGGTCGCTTCGCCGATACCGGAATGGCAGCCGACGACGAGGCAGCGTTTCCCTTCGTATGACCACAAATCCATATCCACTCTCTCCCGATTGTTCGGTCGAACCTATCGCAAGCAAGGGCCGATTCAAGCGGGAGTGCGCCGAATGACTTTGGCGATATGGACATTTAGCGGGATATCGCGGCATCCTCCGTTGCCCCCCATGCGCGGAGTGACCTAACCGGGTGGGACTGGCGGTAGTCCGCGATGTGTCGAGACTTGGTGGTGCGCGCCGGCGGCGGCGCGATAGGAGAATGATAACGATGTCGGTTGCGGCGAAAGCGCGAGAACTTGGGCTCCAGATCGAAGATCCGCTGGTGATCGCCGATCCCGATAGCCATGCCTGGGACGAAACGGCCGATCTGGTCGTCGTCGGGCTCGGCGGGGCAGGCGTCGCGGCGGCGCTGGAAGCGGTCGAGCGCGGGGTCAGCGTGATCGCGGTGGACCGCTACGAAGGCGGCGGATCGACCGCGGCCAATGGCGGCGTATTCTATGCCGGGGGCGGCACCGTGATCCAGCAGGAAGCGGGTGAGGAAGACACGCCCGAGGAGATGTACAAATATCTCAAGATCGAAGCGGGCGATGTCGTTTCCGATGCCACCTTGCGCAAATTCGTGGCGGAAAGCGTGCCAACCATCGACTGGATTATGGAGCACGGCGGCAAGTTGCAGGGCAGCGTGTGGAAAGAGAAAGCCTCCTATCCGCCGCTCGACAAGTTCCTCTATCACCCAGACAACACGCTGGTATCCAGCTATCGCAAGCGGGCGAAACCTGCCGCACGCGGCCACCGCGCGTTCGTGCGCAACGGCAAGAAAGCGTGGGGACTGGGCGCGGCGATTTACGATCCGTTGCGCGATTCCGCGTTAAAACAGGGGCTCGTATTTCATCGCCATTCGGAAGCGCGGCAACTGGCGGTGGACAGCACCGGCCGGGTGATCGGGGTGAAAATCCTTTCGATCCCCAAGGACAGCGCCGATGCGCGCAAGTTCAGCCACTATATCGCGCGGGCGGACAAGTTCCTCGCCATGCTGCCGCCTGCCTTGCCGTTCGCGGCGATCACCATCGGCATCGGCAATCACTACCTGAAAAAAGCCATGGCGATCGAAGCACATGGGCGGGAAACCCGCTGGATTCGCGCCCGCGAAGGGGTGCTGCTCAGCACCGGCGGCTTTATCATGAACCCGAAAATGGTGGTGGAGCACGCGCCCGATTATGCCAAGGGCATGCCCAACGGCACGCTGGGCGATCAGGGTGCGGGCATCTATCTCGGCAAATCGGTGGGCGGGCAAACCGCGCTGATGGGCAAGATCAGCGCCTGGCGCTTCATCAATCCGCCCAAGGCCTGGGCCAATGCCATCGTCGTCAACCGCAAGGGCGAACGCTTCATCGATGAAACCGTCTATGGCGCCACGCTGGGTGAACATATCGGCGATCATCAGGGCGGTGTGGCCTACGTGGTTTACGATGCGGCGGCGCGCAAGGCCGCTTTCAAGCAGGCGATGGACCCGGTGCTGGTGCCGTTCCAGCGCGATGTGACGCTGCTCAACCTGATTTTCAATTATCAGAAAGCGCCCACTGTCGAAGCGCTGGCGCAGAAGCTCGGCTTCGATGCCGCGACGCTGAAAGCAACCATCGACACTTACAACCGCGCGGCGCGTGGGGAAGTGGACGATCCGTTCGAGAAAGACCCGGCGGATATGAAACCGCTGGAGCAGGGGCCGTTCTACGCCATGGACATTTCGGTGGCGAGCAAGTTCCTGCCGCTGCCGGTTATTTCCTTCGGCGGTCTGCGGATCGAGGAGGAAAGCGGGCTGGTGCTCAGCCGCGAAGACAAGCCGATTCCGGGGCTCTACGCGGCCGGGCGCACGGCGGTGGGGATCGCTTCGCAGACCTATGTCAGCGGGCTGTCCTACGCCGATTGCGTCTATTCCGGCCGCCGGGCGGCACGCCATGTCGCCAAGGCGAACCTCTGAGAGTTGAACAGGCAGGGCCGATGCCGTGCGTACCGGCCCCACTGCCCGTGAGTGTCAACCGGCGGCGAGTCCGCCGTCGACGATCAGCCCATGGCCGACCATGTAGCTGGCCGATCCCGCGACCCACAGGATGGTTTCGGCGATCTCCTCCGGCGTGGCGATGCGGCCGATAGGGTGGTTTTGCGCCACCAGTTCTTCGGCGTTGTCAGCCGGGATCGAACCGATATTGTCATCCAGAATGGCGGTCCGCACCGCACCGGGGCACACCGCGTTGATGCGGATGCCTTCGCCTGCATATTGCAGCGCGGCCGAACGGGTCAGCCCCAGGACAGCGTGCTTGCTGGCGGAATAGGACGGCTTGTTGGGCACGCCCGCGAATGAGGCGAAAGAGCCGACATTGACGATAGAGCCGCCCTTGCCCTGCATCTGCGCGATTTCTTCCTTCAGGCAGAGGAACACGCCGCGCACGTTGATGCCCATGATCCGGTCGAACTTGTCGAGCGACCAATCGGCCACCGGCGTGAATTCAGGATCGATCCCGGCATTGTTCACCGCATAATCCAGCCCGCCGTAAGTGGAGACGGCATGGCGCACCATCGCGGCGACCTGTTCGGGCACCGACACGTCGCAGGCAATGAAACTGGCGGTTCCGCCCGCCGCCGCGATCTGGTCGACCGTCTCCTGCCCGGTGTCGGCCTGATAATCGGCCACAACCACTTTGGCTCCCTGCGCGGCGAACAGCTTCGCCGTGGCGCGCCCGATCCCGCCGCCCGCGCCGGTCACAATCGCGACTTTGCCTTCGAATGTGCTCATCTGTGTGTGATCCTCTCCATGGATGCCTCTGGCGCCGCCGCAAACGGCCCGCCCATGTGTGCAGAGTGGCAGGCAGGGCGGGGTGCGGCAAGCACTGTTGCATGATGTTATCAGTCAGGCCAAGATTATGGGAATAGCCGGAAGGTGGCCGCATTGGGTTGCTGCGGCTTGTTGCCTCAAATGCAGTGACATAGTCTCCCACCCAGAGGATGGCGGTAGGCCATCCCATAACGGGCAGAGAGATGCGGGTCGAAACTATCACCTTTCCCGTTGCGCCGGGTGTCACGCTTCAGGCGGACCGTTATGGCCCGCCAGATGGCGCGCCGGTGATCCTGCTGCATGGCGGCGGGCAAACGCGCTGGTCGTGGAAAGGCACTGCGCAGGCGCTGGCCGATGCCGGGGGGCAGGGCGCATTGGCCGTCCATGCCGTGGACATGCGCGGCCATGGGCAGAGCAGTTGGTGCCCGGAAGGCCAGTACGGGCTGGATCACTTCGCGCAGGATGTGCGGGTTCTGGCGGGGATGATGCCCGCGCCGCCGGTGATCGTCGGGGCTTCGCTTGGGGGATTGTCCGCTTTGCTGGCTTGCGGAGAAGAACCGCAGGCGCCGTGTGCGGGGCTGGTGCTGGTCGATATCGCGCCGCGCATGGAACAGCGCGGCACCAATCGTGTGGGCGCTTTCATGCGCGATACGCTGGGCGGTTTCGATACGCTGGAGGATGCCGCCGCCGCCGTGGCGGATTATGCCCGGAACGGGCGCCGCGATGCCCGGCCCGAAGGTTTGCTCAAGAATTTGCGGCAGGATGCCGATGGCCGGTATCGCTGGCACTGGGACCCGGCGTTCATGGCTGCGGGCAAATCGGGCTGGGACCCGGAAGTGGTCGAACGGCGGCTGATGGCCGCCGCTGCCCGGATCGCCGCGCCGATGCTGATCGTGCGCGGTGGCGAAAGCGATGTGCTGAGCCGGGAAACGATGGATCATCTCAAGCAAGCCCTGCCGCATATCGCGCAGGCCGAAATAGCGGGAGCACGCCACATGATTGCGGGTGATGACAATGCGCGGTTCAACGCCGCGATACTGCCGTTCTTGCAGGCTCACGCGGTTGTCCATGGAGGAGCCCGATGAACGGGGAAGCCACCCGCCCCACGCGTGAAGAAACCATGGCCCGTTTCATGAAGGGGGCCAGCCGGGTGATGGGGTTCACCCGGGACATGCCCTATGGGGTGGCCGACCGGCTGGAAGAACGGGCGCAAGACAGTGCGGATGTGCCGTTCATCCTGTTCGAGGAACAGCGGATTACGTTTGCCGAAGCGAACCGGCGCGCCAACCGGATCGCCAATGCGGCGCTGGCGCAAGGATTGCGGCGCGGGGATGTCGTCGCCCTGCTGATGAACAATCGCCCGGAATATGTCCTGACCTGGTTGGGACTGTCCAAGGCCGGGATCGTCACCGCGCTGCTCAACACCAGTGCGACGGGCGCCGTGCTGCGCCATGCGTTGACGCAGGTTGGCGCGAAGGCGCTGGTGATCGATGCCGATCTGCTCGGCGCGATCGATACGCTGGATGGGCCGGTGGACATGCCGGTGTTCGTCGATGCCGAAGCCGGGCAGGAATACGCGCGCAGTGAAGGGTTGCAGGACTTTGCCGCGCTGATCGCGGCGGCCCCGGATGCAGCCCCGCCCGCCGAATGCCGCGCGGGGTTGAAGGCGGAAGATACACTCTACCTGATCTTCACTTCGGGCACGACGGGCCTGCCCAAGGCCGCGAAGATGAGCCATCTGCGCTTCCTCAACGCCGGCGAAATGATGGGTGGGCTGATGGAGTTCGACAAGGACAGCGTGTTCTACTGCGTTCTTCCGCTCTATCACGGCGCGGGCGGGATGGTGGTGCCGTCCGCCTGTTTGGCGTTCGGCGTGCCCTTCGTCCTGCGGCGCAAGTTCAGCCGCTCCGGCTTCTGGCCCGATGTGCGCCAGCATAAGGTGACGGCCGCTTACTACATCGGGGAAATCGTCCGCTATCTCATGGCCAGTCCGCCGCAGCCGGAGGACCGCGATCACACGTTGCGGAATGTGGCGGGTGCGGGGCTCAAGCCCGATATCTGGCATGCTTTCGTCGATCGCTTCGGCATCGAGCGGGTGTTCGAAGGGCTGGGTTCGACCGAAGCCAATTACGGCATCACCAATGTCGACAATATCGTGGGCGCGGTGGGGCGTATTCCCTATCCCGAATACACCAACATGAAAGTGCTGCGCTGGGACGTCGAAAACGGCGAATACGTGCGCGATGCGGACGGCCGCCCGGTCGAGGCCGGGCCGGACGAAGTCGGTGAACTGGTGGCCGAAGTCCGCCATGGCAACGATGGGGTGGGGTTCTTCGAAGGCTACACCTCGAAAGAGGCCACCGATGCAAAGCTGCTGCGCGGGCTGTACAAGCCGGACGATGCATGGGTGAAATCGGGCGATCTCATTCGCGTCGATGCCGAAGGCTATGTCTATTTCGTCGACCGGGTGGGCGACACTTTCCGCTGGAAGAGCGAGAACGTCTCCACACAGGAAGTCGAAACCGTACTGGCGGCCTTCCCGGGGCTGGACATGGTCAATGTCTATGGCGTGCGCGTGCCGCATACCGATGGGCGGGCGGGAATGGCCGGCCTGACCTTCCAGCAGGGGCATAGCTTCGATCCCGCAGCCTTCTACGCTTTCGCGGAGGAGCGTCTGGCATCTTATGCCGTGCCGGTCTTCGTGCGGTTGGCGCAGGCGGCGGACATGACCACCACCTACAAGCTGCGCAAAGGGGCGGTGCAGCGGCAGGGATACGATCCGGCGCTGACCGGGGAACCGGTTTTCGTCGCCGATCCGGCGGCCCGGACATATGTGCCGGTCACGCCCGAAACGCTGGCACGGCTGGGGGTTGCCCCGTTCGAGAAAGAGGAAATCTGAACCATGCGGGTCGATTATACCCCTGAACAGCGTGCGATCCGGGCGGAATTCCGTGCTTATCTGGATCGGCTCGTCACCGATGAGGTGCGCGCTGAAACATTGGGTGCGGAAGGCGGGCCGCTCTATCGCGAAACCATCCGCCAGATGGGGCGCGATGGCTGGCTGACCCCCGGTTGGCCGGTGGAATATGGCGGGCGCGGGCTCGATCCCCGGACACAGAAGATCCTGCTGGAAGAACTGGTGCTGGCCGCCGCGCCTTATCCCTTCGTCACGGTTAACACCGTGGGGCCGGCGCTGATGCGGATGGGCACCGGCAAACAGAAGGACATGATCCTGCCGCGCATCGCCAGCGGCGATCTGATCTTTGCCATCGGCTATTCCGAACCGGGCGCGGGAACGGACCTTGCCGCGCTGAAGACGCGGGCGGTGCGCGAAGGCGACCAGTACCGGGTGAACGGGCAGAAGATCTTCACCAGCGGGGCGGAAGGGGCGGACTATGTCTTCCTCGCCACCCGCACCGATCCTGACGCGCTGCCGCACAAGGGCATCACGATCCTGATGGTCGATGCGCGCGATCCGGGCTTTTCATTCTCCCCGATCGTCACCGTCGGCGGCATCCGCACCAACGTCAGCTATTATCAGGACGTGATGGTGCCCGCCGATATGGTGATCGGGCAGGAAAACGGCGGCTGGCGGCTGATCGCCGAACAGCTCAATCATGAACGGATCGGGCTGGCGGCGTTGAGCTATGCCGGGCACGGCCATTTCGACCGGGTGGTCGAATGGGCGAAAATAACCCCGGCAGGCGGCACGGGCCGGATGGTGATCGATCTGCCCTGGGTCCAGTCCGCGCTGGCGGAAGCCTATGCCCTGCTGGTGGCGAGCGAGACGATGGGCAACCGTGTCGGCTGGGAAGTGGCCGAAGGATCGACCCGGCCCGATCTCGCGGGTGCGGTGAAAGTGTTCGGCACCGAAGGCATGATCAAGGTCATGCGTCTGCTGCTCGATGTGTTGGGCGCAGCGGGGCTGGTGCGGGCCGGATCGCCGGGCGCGGTGCTTTCCGGGCGGATCGAACGCGAATTCCGCGCGTGCCAGATCAACACGTTCGGCGGCGGCGCGGTGGAAGTGCTGCGGGATATGGTGGCGCAGATGGGGCTCGGCATGCCCCGTGCGCCGCGCTGAGGAAAAGGTGGTCCAAATGAATGATGTGAGCGATCTCTACACCCAGGCGCGGACATGGATCGGCAAGCCGGCGACCCGCCCGACCACCGCGCGCGATCCGGTGAATGTGCCGATGGTCCGCCGCTGGTGCGAAGCGATGGGCGAAACCAATCCGATCTTCGTCGATGCCAATGCGGCGCGTGTCGAAGGGCTCGCGGCGCCCGTCAGCCCCCCTGCGATGATGGAAGTGTGGACCATGTCCCAATATCGCCCCGGCGGGCGGTTGAAGGACGATTCGATCCCTGTGCTCGAACTGTTTGACAACGCGGGCTATACCGGCGTCGTCGCCACCAATATCGAGCAGGAATACGACCGTTATCTGCTTGAAGGCGATACGGTGTCCTACACCGCCGTGGTGGACGATGTGTCGGAGGAAAAGCGGACTGGCCTCGGCATCGGGCACTTCGTTACCATCCGGTATGAATTCACCGATCAGAACGGCGAACCGGTGGGGCGGATGCTGTTCCGCGTGCTGAAGTTCAAGCCCAATCTGGCGCAGGCCCCGGCCCCTGCCGCCGATACCGGGCAGGCGGCCTTCCCGCATCCGCGCCCGGCGATCACGCATGACAACGCGTTTTACTGGGAAGGCATCGCCCGGCGCGAATTGCTGATCCAGAAATGCAGCGATTGCGGCCATCTGCGCCATCCGCCCGGCCCGGCCTGCCCACATTGCCATTCGCTCAACTGGGAGACGGTCACGGCATCGGGCAAGGCGACGCTGTTCAGCTTCGTGGTGATGCATCAGCCGCGCCTGCCGGCTTTCGATTATCCCTTGCCGGTGCTGCTGGTCGAACTGGAAGAAGGCGTGCGGATCGTCGCTAACGGGATCGATCTGCCTGCGGACAAGCTGGAAATCGGCATGCCGCTGTCGCTTGATTTCGTGGAGGTCGAACCCGGCTACCTGCTCCCCGCTTTCCGGGCCGCGCGCTGAAAGGGAAAACCGATGGAATTCTCATTGGACAGCGATCAGACGGCGATTGCCGAACTGGCCCATACGATCTTTGCCGATCGATGCGGCGATGAACAGCTCCGCAATTTTGCGGCTTCCGGCCAGCCTTACGATGCCGATCTCTGGCGTGTTCTGGCCGAAGCGGGCCTCACTGGGGTCGGCATTGCCGAGAGCCTTGGCGGAACCGGGTTCGGCACGATGGAAACCGGGCTTCTGCTCGAACAGGCGGGTGTGGCGCTGGCGCCTGTCCCCTTGCGCGATACGCTGATCGCGGCGCAAACGCTGGCTACTGCGGGATCGGCCCATCATGCTCTCGTCAGTGAGGCGGCAACGGGTAAGGTGATCCTGACCAGCGCCTGCGGCGAGACCGGCGATGCGTGGGGCTGTCCGGCCATGCTCGCCCGGCGGGATGGCGACGGTTGGCGGCCGGCGGG
>CAYXMY010000022.1:0-31544 GCA_964466155.1 uncultured Caenibius sp.
GCGTTCCGACCGCCGACGGCGTCCGCGAACTGCAGAACCGCCGGGTGGAAATCACCTACGGTCCGGGTTCGGGCAACTAAGTCCGATCCAGACCTGACGGTCCAACAAAGGGGGCCGGGAGTAATCCTCCCGGCCCTTTTTGCATGGGCAAGTGGGGTGAGCGATTTGGCAGCCCCGAATCCATCGACAGCCTGAGCAGACGAAGCACCGGTCGGGGGCTGTATCGTGTTTGTCTGAAACACGTCTCGTCATTCCCGCCTGCACGGGAATGAAGCTTCATCGAGCATGGTCACGCGCTAGGAGCAGCCCGCACCCAGTGGGAAGGCATTGCTTGTCGCGTTGGATTCCGGAGGAAAGTGCGCCTGTGGCTGGCGCTCTCCCGGTCGCGCCGGGGAGAGCGATTTGCGCCGCTCAGGGCAAAGGAGAAATAGTGATCCGGTCGATAACGCCCTCAGTCAGATGATATTCGCCTTGCAGGCGCAGGACCAGTTCTTCCCCGGCCTTGAGTTCTTGCCCCATGAAATCGGCAATATCGGCCTTGGCCGTCAGGCTGTCATGGATGGTGACCGTGATCGTATCGCCGTCCACGACGATCCATTCCGGCGTCATGATGTCCGTGAACAGATCGGTCATATAACGATACGTGGCGAGATAGGCATCGCGGCCGCGTTGCGTTCCCATTGCCGAATTGAGTTCGACATCGGGAGCAAGCAACCGGGCCAGGCCATCGGCATCGGGCACATTATACGCGGTATAATAAGACCGTATCAGAGCTTCGCTCATCCCCTCCGCCTCCCATTTCGCCTGCGCCCTGTTTCGGGTTGCGCAGTTTCTTGTTTCCGCAGCGGCCGGACGGGCATGGTGGCCCGCCCGATGCCGGGGAAGTCTAGCGGTTGAGCCGCCCTTCGATCAACCCGTCAACCAACGAGGGATCGGCCAGTGTTGACGTATCGCCCAGCGAGCCGAAGTCGTTCTCTGCGATCTTGCGCAGGATGCGGCGCATGATCTTGCCCGAACGCGTCTTGGGCAGGCCGGGAGTGAACTGGATGTGATCGGGGGTCGCAATCGGGCCGATCTCGGTCCGCACGTGCTTACGCAGTTCCGCGGCGAGCGCTTCGCTCGGTTCCACGCCTGCGTTGAGGGTGACATAGCAATAGATGCCTTGCCCCTTGATGTCGTGCGGATAGCCCACCACCGCCGCTTCCGCGACGAGATCGTGCAGGACCAGCGCGCTTTCGATTTCGGCGGTACCCATCCGGTGCCCCGAAACGTTGATTACGTCATCGACGCGGCCGGTGATCCAGTAATAGCCGTCTTCATCGCGGCGGCAGCCGTCGCCAGTGAAATACTTGCCGGGGTAAGTGGCGAAATAGGTCTGCACGAAGCGGTCGTGATCGCCATAGATCGTGCGCGCCTGGCCGGGCCAACTGCGCGGAATGCAGAGATTGCCTTCCGCCGCGCCGCCGGTGTCCTCATCGGCGAGAACGTGGCCGTCGCCATCCACCAGTTGCGGCGCGACACCGAAGAATGGGCGGCCGGCACTGCCCGGCTTCATGGCATGCGCGCCGGGCAGGGTGGTAATCATGATCCCGCCGGTTTCGGTCTGCCACCAGGTGTCCACGACCGGGATTTTCCCATGGCCGACGTTTTCTTGATACCAGCGCCAGGCTTCCGGATTGATCGGTTCACCCACCGAACCGAGCAGGCGCAGCGTCGACAGATCGTGTTTCGCCACATGGCCCGCCCCTTCGCGCATCAGCGCGCGGATGGCGGTGGGGGCGGTGTAGAAGATGTTGACCTTGTGCTTGTCCACCACTTGCCAGAACCGGTCATGCCCCGGATAGTTGGGGATGCCTTCGAACATCAGTGCGGTGGCCCCGGCCTGCAACGGTCCATAGACGATGTAGCTGTGCCCGGTGACCCAGCCGATATCGGCCGTGCACCAGTAGACTTCGCCAGGGCGATAATCGAAGACGTAGCGGAATGTGGTTTCCGTCCACACGGCATAGCCGCCGATCGTGTGCAGCACGCCCTTGGGTTTGCCGGTGGAGCCGGATGTGTAGAGGATGAACAGCGGATCTTCCGCGTTCATCGCTTCGCACGGGCATTCCGCCGGAACGTCTGCGCTCAATTCGTGATACCAGTGATCGCGGCCTTCGGTCATCGCGATATCGCTGCCGGTGTGGCGGATCACCAGCACCTGCTTCACCGCGACCTTTTCCAGCGCGGCGTCGATATTGGCCTTGAGCGGAACTTTCTTCGAACCGCGCAGGCCTTCGTCGGCGCAGATGACCCAGTCGCTCTGGCAGTCTTCGATACGGCCCGCGATGGCATCGGGAGAGAAGCCGCCGAACACCACTGAATGAATTGCCCCGATCCGGGCGCAGGCGAGCATCGCCACCGCGCCTTCAGGGATCATCGGCATGTAGATCGTGACCCGGTCACCCTTCCTGACGCCCATCTTCTTGAGCGTACCCGCCATGCGGATCGTTTCGGCCAGCAGTTCGGCGTAAGTCAGCTTGCGGACGGCGCCGCTGGGATCGTCGGGCTCGAAAATCAGGGCGGTGACATCGCCCTTGCCCGCCGCGACATGGCGGTCGAGTGCGTTGTGGCAGATATTGAGCTGCCCATCGGCGTACCATTTGATGTCGACCGGCGCATAGCTCCATTCCGCGATCCGCGTGGGCTTGCGAAACCAGTCCAACCGTTCGGCCTGTTCGGCCCAGAACCCGTCCGGGTCTTCCATGCTGCGGCGGTACATGGCGGTATATTGTTCGAGCGTGCAGCTTGTGCCATCGCGAGCAGCGGCGGGAACCGGCACGACTTCGGCTGGGTGCTCGATCGAATCCTGCATGACGTCTTCCATTCCTCTCCGTAGCATCGGCATTCGACAGCGCCGACCTTTTCGGCATGGACCCGCGCGCCTGAGAACGCAACATGCAGGACCCTCTCGGAGATGGGGGAAAGCTTAATAATCGGCCGGGATACTGTGCTTCCGGCGCGATGGAACGCCTAAGGTGTCGTGCGCGCCGTGGCGCTGGGCACGCCCGACTGGCGCCCTATGCGCCGCCGCCAGCGCAGGCTCGCCGCCAAGTGGGCGGGCATAGGCAGCAAGCCGCTTGATGTTGGGCGTGCCATTGGTCACTAACGCGGATAAGACAGAGAACACGTGGAGATGGCCATGGCCCTGAGGCTGGAAGATATCGAGCTGATTAAGATGCTCAAGCATCGCTACATGCGGATGCTCGACAGCGGCGACAACGATGGCCTGCGCGCCTGTTTCGTGCCCGAGGCGACCATTCGTTACGAAGGTGGAAGCTATCTGTACGAAGCGGCTGACCGGGAAGAGATCGTCGGCCTGCTCAGCCAGATGCAGAACAACCAGTATGTCGGCATGCATCTGGCGCTGATGCCGGAGATTATCGTCCACGATGCGGACAATGCCGAAGGCCGCTGGTACATGATCGATTGGGCGGTCAACATGGCGACCAATCGTGAAACGCAAGGTGCGGCCTTTTATCAGGATCGTTATGTGCGGCGCGATGGTGAGTGGAAAATACTCCATAGCGGGTATGTCCGGGCCTTCGAAAAGGTGGAATACCGCGAGACTCCTATCGATCTGCACAGCCACCTGTTTTCCCGGTTCGGCCCCCCGGCGGAGCAGGGATCGCTGCCGAAATAAGGCATCCTCAACAGCCTTTTCACTTCATTCGGCTCGCCCCCGCTCCAGCCTGCCTCCAAAGAGTGGCCTGGCTTCAACCTGTGGAGGCTGCGTCAGCCAATTCGTCCACGCCGTCTAAGATGGCCGGGCGACGGAATCGCGCACGATGATGTCGAAAGGGAAAACATAATCCCTCTCCGTTCGGCTATTGATGCCGTTGCGCGGATTAGAGAGCAGTTCGACTGCACGAAACGCCATGTTGGCGATCGGCTGATGCACCGTTGTCAGGTTAGGCCATAGCGATGTGGCAATCGGCTGATTGTCGAAGCCAACGATCGAGATATCTCCGGGGACGGTAAGGCCAAGTTGCTGCGCTGCGGCATATACGCCTGCGGCCATATCGTCGTTGCTCGCGAAAATGGCCGTCGGCCGGTTTTTCTCTCTTAATATCCGCAGCCCGGCTTGCAGTGCAGGCCCGACCGCAAAATCCCCTTCGGCAATCCAGTCGGGGTTAATGGATTGGCCACCTTGCGACATCGCATGCGCAAAGCCTTGGAAGCGTTGCGCTGTTGCTCCTTGGTTGAGAGGCCCTTTGAGAAAGCCGATCAGCCGATGGCCATGGGACAAGAGCAATTCGGTCATTTCAAACGACGCGCGATATTCGTCGATCCGTACCGAGATGCAACTTTCATCATGGTTGCTAGGTGAGACGCGTATCACGGGTAAACCGATCTCGCGTGCGGCAATCAGCACCTTCTCATCGTCGCATAGCGGGGGTGGCAAGATCAGGCCGCGCAGGCGCGATTTCTTGGAAAAAGCCAGGAGTTCTTCGGGCCAATCGCTCGCCCGTGTGCCGAACGGTTCGAGGACTATATGCAGCCCCAGTCTCCGCGCGGAATCCAAGGCGCCGATCAGGAACTGGCCCAGATATCCCGAACTCGGATTGAGATAGGCAAGTCCGATATAAGGAGATTCCGCTAATGCGAGGCTGCGTGCCGATGCATTGGGGGTATAGCCTACGGCGCGGATTGTCTCTTCGACTTTGCGGCGTGTTGCCGGGCGGACGTTCGACTTGCCGTTGAGCACGCGCGATACGGTCATCATCGACACGCCAGCAATCTGGGCAACCGTTTCCATCTTTGGTGAAGCGGCTCCGGCTCCGCGCTGCCGTTTCTTGTTGTCCGACGTCACATCCATCCTTCCTGGTGGCCGATATGTCATCTCCGCGCCGACATTGCAACGCAGGGCCACCTTGCCGTCTTGCGCGAAAAGGCGCGAAATGTTAGCGCTATCAATCGCAGCGTGCGGACAAGGGAATGGGATATGTTTCTGGGGCTGGATATCGGCACCTCGGGCGTAAAGGCGGTCGTGATCGATGTGGACGGCTTGATTGTCGCACAGTCGACGGCGCCTTTGTCGATCTCGCGATTGCATCCGCTATGGTCCGAACAAGATCCCGCCGACTGGTGGGCAGCAGTGACGCGGGCGGTTGCCAATCTGCCTGCCGACGTTCGCGGCTGCATTCGCGGTATCGGCCTTTCGGGGCAGATGCATGGCGCGACACTGCTCGACGCTGCGGCGAGGCCGCTGCGCCCAGCCATTTTGTGGAACGACGGGCGCAGCGCGCGCCAGTGCGCGGACATGGAAGCCGAATGCCCGGACCTGCCCATCATCACGGGAAATCGCGCAATGCCGGGCTTCACCGCGCCGAAGCTGCGCTGGGTGGCAGAGCATGAGCCGCGGGTTTTCGAACGTGTGAAGAAGGTTCTGCTGCCTAAGGATTATGTCCGTCTCTGCATGACGGGCGATTATGCGTCCGACATGTCCGATGCGGCGGGAACGCTGTGGCTCGATGTCGCGCAGCGTGACTGGTCGCAGCCCCTGCTTGCGGCGTGTGGGTTGACGGCGGCGCATATGCCGACGCTCCACGAAGGTCCCGAGATCACGGGGGTGCTGCGAAGCGAGGTGGCAACGGCCTGGGGAATGGCTGCAGTACCGGTGGTAGCGGGTGCCAGCGACAATGCCGCGGGCGCGATCGGTTGTGGCGTGGTGGAGGATGGCGAGGCGTCTCTGTCGCTCGGTACTTCGGGCGTGCTGTTCGTCGCCAATGCTGCGTTCCGGCCCAATTCGGCCGGCGGCGTCCACGCCTTTTGCCATGCTTTGCCGGGGCGCTGGCACCAGATGGCGGTGATCCTGAGCGCGTCGAGCTGTATCGACTGGGCGGTGCGCCTGCTTGGCCTGCCCGATGCTGCGGCGCTGTTCGCGCTGGTCGAAGGGGCAGGAGGAAGCGGCGATGACGCAGGCGGCGGCGAGCTTTTCCTGCCCTATTTGTCGGGCGAGAGGACGCCGCATAACGACCCCGATGCCTGCGGTGTTTTGTTTGGGCTTAATCACGATAGCGGCCCGGCGCGAATTGCGGCAGCGGTGCTCGAAGGCGTTGCTTTCGCTTTCCGCGATGGGCTTGATGCCCTGAGCGACGCCGGAACGCGGATCGACCAGGCGATGGTTATCGGCGGCGGCGCTCGCTCGCGCTTGTGGGGGCGCATTTTGGCGAGCGCGCTCGGCATTCGCCTCGTTTACCGCGAGGGGGGCGATGTCGGGCCTGCCTATGGCGCTGCGCGGCTTGCGCGGATCGGAATCGATGGGGTGAGCGTCGAAGCCGCCGCCCCGGCGCCCGCTGTCGCCCATGTCGTCGAACCCGACGCTGTTCTTGTCGAGCGCTTCGCACCGCGGATCGCTCGCTATCGCGCCCTTTATCGTCAACTGTCCCCATTGTTAGGAAACGCCTGATGCCAGCATCCTATTTTGCCAACATCGAACCGGTTCGCTTCGAAGGGCCGCAATCGACCAACCCGCTCGCCTATCGCTATTATGACAAGGATAGGGTCATCCTCGGCAAACGGATGGAGGAGCATCTGCGCCTTGCCGTCTGTTATTGGCATAGCTTTTGCTGGGATGGGTTCGACGTATTCGGCGCGGGCACTTTCCAACGCCCCTGGCATAGCGGGCCGATCATTGACCAGGCGGCAGCCAATCACAAGCTCGACGAAGCCTTCGATTTCTTCACCCGCCTAGGTTTACCTTATTTCTGTTTCCACGACGTCGATGTGATGGCGACTGCGACGAATGCCAGGGAGCATGTTCGCAATCTGGCCGCCATCGTAGACAAGATCGAGGCGAAGATGGCGGAGACCGGGGTGCGCCTGCTCTGGGGCACCGCCAATCTGTTCAGCCATCCACGCTATATGGCAGGCGGCGCGACCAATCCCGATCCCGATGTCTTTCGCTTCGCGGCGCTGCAGGTGTTTCACGCGCTCGGTGCGACGCGTCGGCTTGGCGGTGCCAACTATGTGCTGTGGGGCGGCCGTGAAGGCTATGACACGCTGCTCAACACCGACCTGGCGCAGGAAAAGCGCCAGCTCGGTCGCTTCCTCAATATGGTGGTCGAAGAGAAATATCGCATCGGCTTTCCCGGCACGATTCTGATTGAGCCGAAGCCACACGAACCCACCAAACATCAGTACGATTTTGACGTCGACACCATTTATGGCTTCCTGAAGGCGAATGGGCTCGAAAAAGAAGTGAAGGTCAACATCGAGGCCAATCATGCGACGTTGTCGGGGCACAGCTTCGAGCATGAAATCGCGACGGCGGGCAGTCTCGGCATTCTGGGGTCGATCGATATGAATCGCGGCGACCCCCAGAATGGCTGGGACACCGATCAGTTTCCCAATGATTTGCGCGAATTGACACTGGCACTCTATTACATTTTGCAGGCGGGGGGCCTGGGCAATGGCGGGCTTAATTTCGACAGCAAGGTGCGCCGTCAGAGCATCAATGCCGCCGATCTGTTCCACGGCCATGTTGGCGCGGTGGATCTGATTGCGCGCGCGCTGGTCGCTGCTGCAACCCTGATCGAGCGGGGTGAACTGGCTGCCGTCGTTGACGATCGTTACGCCGGGTGGAGGCACCCCGATGCCGCGGCCATGCTGGGCGAAGGGGCATCGCTTGCTGCGATAAGCGCTGAAACCGAGGTGGCGGATGCCAATCCCCGACCCCGTTCGGGTCGGCAGGAGTATTTGGAGAATATCGTCTCCAGATCTTATTGAGATTTCTAGGCTTGGAAAGCGTTGTTGCCAGATATTCCGCCCGAAGAATCTGTCCGTCGTCAGACCATTTGGCGTAAAAATGGGGCACGGATTGGCGGCGTATCCGGCACGATGCGGATTTTGTCTTCGGCCGGGAAATGCTGCCGGGTCTAACGCCGGATGCCTTTCAACGCCTGCTTCGCAAGGGCTTTTGCCGACGGTATCTTCAAGGACGATTTGGGCATCATCTGCGTTCCTTCGTCACTACGACGAAGCCCAAATCGTCCTGAAATCAAGACCTCAAATCTCGGCTCGGGTGCTGCTCGGGGCAGCCTGAGCCGAAGAATCATTTCTTTGTTTGCGCCAGATAGGCGATGACTGCGGCGCGCTGGTCCTGGTTGGGGAGCACCGCCGCCATGCGAGTGCCGGGCACCATTTTGGTAGGTGCGGTCAGGTAGCGGTCGAGGTTGGCTTTGCTCCATACCCAGTCCGCCTTCTGGAGCGCGGGCGAGTAATTGAATGTTGCCGACCCAGCCTTGCGGCCGACTATGCCGGCAAGATTGGGGCCGACCCGATTGGGGGCTCCGCTGGCAACGGTATGGCAGGCTGCGCAACGCTGCTTGAAGATGGTTTCTCCCGCTGCCGGGGCCGATTGCGCATTCCCGCGCCCTGAAAAACCGATCGCGCTGCCTGTGATCAGAAGCGCTACAGCGGTTATGGAAAGTCCAAATTTCACGGTTGATCCTTTTCTCGGTATGCCTGTGCTCTGCATCTGCCGCTTCCCGCTATGCTTCGTCGCGGTTCTTCGGTTCTCCGCCAAAGCGGCTGGCTGTCAGGAGATGCGCCATGAGCGGCGGCACCCTTACAATCCAGGTCGGCTTTCTCCGGTCATTTCTTTTGGAGAGCGGCGAGATCGGCGGCGATCAGCGACAACTGACTTTCCGGAAGCATGTCCCCTGCCATCGGCGCGAGTTGATTGAGGCTCATCGCTTTGAACATGTCCCACATGGCGTGAGTCGTGAGCCCGGGCACTCGCTGATCGATGATCGCCTTGCCCTTTGCATTGGCGACAATCTGTTCGAGCGGTGTGTCCAGCGTCATTGCCTGCTGTTGTTCCGTAGCTGATGCGGAAGGCGCATCGGCAGCGACAGCGGGTGCTACAATGTGGGCGGCCAGCAGGAGAGTGGTCGCCGATTTTGTCAGGAAGAACCGCATTTCAGAAGGCACCTTTCATGGCTGCATTGAACGGAAAAAGTCAGTCGTCTGAGCAGGGACATCGGCCAGAGATTCTGGGAACGCCTGAGGTCGCCCGAACCCTGATCCCATTCCTCTCTCCATTGCTCGCGAAAATGGCTGTTGCTTATTCTCCTCCCCACCACCAGTAGGTGTGGGGAGTATGGCCCATTTCAGCTTCGTGACTGCATATATGTAAACGATAACATTTGCAACTGTCTCCGTCGGAATTGCATCGTGGACGGCTGGGCATCGTATTGCCTCCCTGTCCGTGAACGACAGGTTGCAGGACGCCTGGTGTGGGGCCTCATTGCTTCATAAAGCAGCTTTGGATTGTTGTTTGAGGAACTGCTGCATCATGTGTTGAAGGTCGAACACAGGGTATGAAGGTGTGTAGCGGCCTTCGAGTACGGCTAAGAGATAGCGGCCTGCGCTGCGCATATATTCGTTCTGCCGCTCATCTTCAGCGACCCGCCGGATAGAGGGGATAGCCGAAGCTGCTGCTTTACCGAGGTAAGTCAGCGCATTGAGCGCATGCAACTGAACCTGCCAGTCGGGCGCACTGTCAACCAGTCCGGCGAGTACTGTGGCCGGTTCGGCCGGATCGCCCAGGCCTGCCAGAGCTTCGGCCGCGACGATGCGCACCAGCGGGGAAGTATCATGGCGCATGATGCCGGTAAGTGCGCCCTTTGCAGGGGCCGCCGCGGTGCCGAGGATCAGCAGGCCCGTGGCCGCCCAATAGCGCAGCACGTCGGGTCGATGGGTGAGCGCTTCGGTCAATTTCGGCAGGTTGCCGGGATTCCCTTTGGCAGCCATTTCGGCAAGGGATACGCGCCCGATGCCCTGCTTTCGATATAGCCTTCGCCTCTCATCGTTTCGGGGAGAAAACCATTGTCGTGGATAGCGAGCATTTGCGCATCAAGCGCCTTGCGCAGTTGCCTTAAGATTCGGGCGGCGCGAGGTGTGTTGGCGAGATTGTCCAACTCCTCCGGATCCTGTGAGAGATCGTAAAGTTCTTCATAAGGTTTGCGTTGGAAGAAGCGCTCCTGTTCCTCGTTCAGTGTGCCTGAAAGGTGGGCTGCTTCCCAATCCTGGTAACCCTTTGCGAGCCAGGCGAAAGCCTGTGGCTGTCCTAGCGGGCGGTGCGGCATGTAATTGCGGATGTAGCGCCACTGTCCGTCTGTGACGGTGCGCTGAAAATCGATCCGCTCGTCCATCCGGTTGCGCATGCCGAAGGCGTAGCGCTGTGGCTTTGCCCTTCGTGACCCGAGAAACGCTCTTCCGTGCATTTGCGGCGGTTGCGCTACGTTTGCGAGCGAAAGAACCGTCGGCGCCAGATCGATGAAGGAAACAGGGGCAGTAACTTCCGATCCGGGCGGTTGAGGCATCAGATGTTGCCATTTGGGTGGCACATAGACGACCAGAGCGCATCGCAGGCCCTCTTCATTGCAGTAACGCTTGGAGCGGGGCAGGACACCGCCATTGTCGGAATAGTAAAAGACAATCGTATCGTCCGCGAGGCCATCGCTTTCCAGTTCGGCCAGGTGGGTGGCCAACTGCCCGTCCATCTTCTCCATCAGATTATAGTAGCTGGCGTAATCCTGCCGGATGCCAGGTGTATCCGGCAGATAACGCGGCAGCGCCACCATGTCCGGCGTCACCCGCCCGGGGGTGGGCTTGAATATCTGCGATTCATGGGTGGTCCCATAGTTGAACACCGCCATGAAGGGTTTGCCCGCCGGGCGATGCCGCCAGTGCGCCTTGCTACCCTGAATGTCCCAGATTTTCGCCGGATCTACATCGCAGTTGTAATCGGTCTTGTCATTGTTGGTGCAGAAGTAGCCTGCTTCGCGCATCAGGTCGGGATAGGTTCGGAAGTCTTTGGGCAGTTTCCCGATGGCCCGCATCTGGTTGGCCGGGGCGCAGCTCTCGGGATAGACGCCGGTCAGAATGCCGAAGCGCGACGGCGCGCAAACAGGGGCGTTTGAATAGGCGTTGCGAAACAGCAGCCCCTTCTTCGCGAGAGCATCGATTGTCGGCGTATGTGCCAGTTTATCACCGTAACACCCGATGAAGGGGTTGTTGTCTTCGCTGACCAGCGACAGGATGTTCGGCCTCTCCTGCCCATCGGCTGCCATGGCTGAAGGGGATGTGAGCGTAGCTGCCAGCCCGGCTGCACCACCGGCGAGAAGCGATCGCCGCGTTATGTTATGGGGTGTGTGATCCATGGCTATTCCTTATCCTCAGAAGGCACTGCCTGGGCACCGGTGGACGCAATCGTCCATTCTCGCAGCGATCTCATTGCCTCTCCAAGCAACTTGCCGGGGACTTTGCCCGTTTGGCTCAGCCTATAAACATATGTAAAGGATTACAATGGCTATTTAAGGAGCGGGCAAGGGGGCAGTCTGTGCCCGATTGATGTGTTGGAGGCGCAAGAAAGCGCGATTTCCTGCGATGCCGGTGCCCTCCCGGCCGCCACCCCGGTTCAGGTAAAGCAGGTAATCGGCTGTTGCGCGGTATGCAGCAAACGAGACACGGGCAGGCCGTTTCGATGCGCGGCGGCGGAATCGAAGATGGCTTTTTTCTCCGATCCTCGAATGACCAGCACAATTTCATCGCTGTTCAAAAGCAGCGGAATTGTCAGGCTGATGCGATCGAAAGGGGCTTCCGGAGGGAGGGGGGTGGGTGTCACCCGTATAGCGCGCGGGGCGTCAAGCATCGCAGGGTCCGTGTCTGGGAACAGCGAGGCAATATGGCCGTCGAGGCCCATTCCCAGCCATGTGAAGGCGAAGTGTGGAGGAACGGCATCCTGGTGGAGTTGCAGGACTGTGGCGCCTGTCGGTTCCAGCAGGCGGCGGAGCTTGCCGTGATTGCTGGCCGGATGATCTTCCTGAACGATCCTGTCATCGCCCGGCCAAATCGTAATGCGCTGCCAGTCCATGGGGCTGTGCGCGAGCGCAGCGAGAATTGGCAGCGGAGTGACACCGCCCGGAACGCAGATCGAAACGGGACCGGATTGCCGCGCCAATGCGTTGGCGATGCGCCCGGCCAGCCATTGCGCGATAGCGGCATCGTCCGCGTCTTCTATCAGGGTGAGTGCGTTCGGCTGGGTCACGTTGAATTTCGAGAGAGAGAGCCATTCGGTGAGCGTGAAATTTACAATATAATACAGATTATTATATTGTTTGCCTATTCGATCGTTTGGGCACTTAACCTCTGGGGTTCGGCCCGGTGCTTGCGCGCACAATCAATTCATGCGGCAGAGTGATCGAGGCGGCTCGATCCGGGTCGTCGGAAAGAATGTCCAGCATGATTTTGACGGTTCTTTGCCCGATCACTTCCTGAGGCTGGCGAATTGTCGTCAGGGATGGCTGATAGGCCCGGGCCAGGCGAATGTCGTCGAAGCCCATCACCGATATATCCTTGGGGCAGTCCAGGCCGCGCTCGCGCAGGGCGACAATCGCACCAATCGCCATTTCGTCGCTAAAGCAAAAGATGGCTGTAGGAGGCTGGTCTTCGTCAAGTAAGGATTTGGCCAATGCTTCGCCGGAATCGACGGAAAAATCGCCGGTCCGGACCAGAATTTCATGCCACAGGCCGCGCCCCGCAGCGGCCCCTTGTACGCCGCTCAGGCGGTCGCGGCTCAAAGGGCTGAGCAAGGGACCGGTAATGATACCGATACGGTGATGGCCGAGATCGTAGAGGTGTTGCATGGCTTCGGCTGCCGCAACGGTATTCTCGATATGGACGCTATAGACGTTGAGGGTGGGTTCGTATTCGCAACCGTTGACGATGGGGGCGTGGCTGCCTTGTTTGGCCACGATCGCGGCGGCCGCGGGGGCAAGGCGATGGCCGAGGAATATCATGCCATCGGCTTCTCTGCGTGAGAGCATCCTTGCGTAATACTCCTCACGCTCGTCGTCGTGGCGCGTGTCGCCGATGAGAATGGAGTAGCCGGCAGCTTGCGCGGCTTCTTCCGCGCCGCGGATGACGGCGGAAAAAAAGGGATTGGAGATATCGGGGACTGTCAGGATGATCCGCTGTGAACGCGTGGTGCGCAAACTCTTCGCAGCATAATTGGGGGAATATCCCAAGGCTTCCACAGCGCGCAGTACGGCGGTGCGGCGCCGTTCACTGACGGCGTCAGGGTTGCTCAGTGTCCGCGAAACCGTTGCTGTCGATACGCCAGCGGCCCTGGCTACATCGGCAATTGTAATCATCGGGCGACCGTCCTTTCTGCGCGCCGGGTATCGGGTATTGGCTGCGTATCATCTGTTTGATTCGGTAGCGCAATCATCCGATCAAGGAAATGAAATCCTTTCCATGGTGAAGCGGCGGGCTGCTGCAAGTGCGAAGGTTGGGCGAATTTTTGCCCGGCCCTTCATCGATCTTCCGCGCAACGGGGCTGAGTGTGGATGATGCGATTCGGAAAACGGTTTCACAAAAACATAATAATGTGGGCTAAATATATTATAAAACACTGAAAAATGCATACAATTTTTATATTGTAATCAATTTCAAACGAAGATATCCAATGTCTGGTTATCGCATGTCATGGATATCGCCGGTTCATCGTGGCTGGCGGGATGGGATTGGTAAATTGGCGCCCGCACGAGCGTGGCGGCCTGCTCGAATGGATGCTCAATCCGGCGGATTGCGATCGAAAAGGCGGCAGGCAATTTTTCAGGGGGAGAGGTAAAATGGGTCGTTATTTCGGTGGGGTCAGCAAAGGCGTTCTGGCCGCTATGCTGGTTGCCGGTGGAGCGCAGATCGCTGTCGCTCAGGATGCTGGTAATGAGGCGCGTAACGCGCGAGCCGATGAAGGGCTTGGGGAAATCCTCGTTACCGCTCAGAAGCGTTCGGAGTCCCTGTTAAAGGTTTCCGCTGCCATCTCGACCATCGCCCAGGAGGGGATGGACGATGTCGGCGCTAGAAACATCTCGGAGGCCGCCAAAGCCTTGCCGAATGTCTCCACCACGGTGCGGGGCCTTTCGATCCGCGGCCTTGGCACCAGCACGCTCGATGGCTCGGCGCCTACGGTCGCCTACCACATCGACAGTGTTTACCAGGACAATATGGAAGGTGTGCGGACGACCGTTTACGACATCGACCGGATCGAGGTGCTGCGTGGGCCGCAGGGCACGCTCTACGGTCGCAACGCAACGGCTGGTGTGGTCAATGTCATTACCACGCGTCCGAGCGACGACTTCGAGGCCAAGGGCGATGTCAGCTACGGCAATTACAATGCTTTCGCTGTACGCGGCGCGATCAACATTCCCTTGAGCGACAATTTCGCCATGCGCCTTTCCGGGACCTACGAGAATTCGGATGGTTCGCGACGGCTGGCTTCGGGCGAGCGCATCGGCGGACGGGACCTGCTGACCTCGCGCCTGGCGCTGCGGTGGCAACCTTCCGATCGCCTCACGGTCGACGTGAATACAAGCTATACGCGCAACCGCAATGTCTCGCCGCCCTATGCGACCAACGCCTACGCAACATTTCCCAACCTTGTGGTCGGTAGCTCGCTGTTCGGCATTCCGGGCAACAACGATTCCAGCAACCCGATCGTCGTAATGACCGGTACGCCGAAGAACCGGGCAAACGAAGCTCCCAACGCGGATGTGGCGGGGTTGACCAGCCCCTTCTTCAACACCCTCTTATCAACTTTCCGGCTGGGTGGTTATAAGAGCGTCTATCACGGTGGCTCGTTCAACTTCCGCAACCGCTATCGCACCGATATAATCTCGACCAAGGCCAACATTCGCTATGAACTGAGCGATGCGCTTTCAGTGACCTATATCGGCGGCTATTTCCATAGCAAGGAAACCGGCCACAATGAATCTGTCGTTCCCTTTGCGGTCGATTTTAACACTCGGGTGAATGACTGGTCGCACGAAATCGACGTCAACATCGATACGAAGCGCCTGCGCGGTGTCGTCGGGCTATATTCTTTCCAGCATGCTTCGAGGACGCCTGGCAATTCGGCCAGTAACGTGTGGCAACCGGATTTCCCGACGCTGCTTCCTTACGGTGGGTCGGCCGCCGGGCTGCAGCCGGTACTCCTCCCGCTCGTTGTCTCATCGGATCAGGGAAGCGGCAAGGACACGACGCGGGCGGCCTTTGCCCATATGACCTATTCCGTTACCGACGAACTGCGCCTGATCGGCGGCGCACGCTACAATTTCGACGAGGTCAGCAAAGGTAAGACCGTCAGTTCGTTGTGTCCGTTTGGATCGGGCAATAGCAGCAATCCCGACGAGGCCACGCTGCTTCCCCCGCTCAATTCCCTTCATGCCTGTTCAACGATCGCATCCTTCGTTCCAGGCTTCTATGTCAACCGAGTCAGCCCGCCCATCTCCAAGAAGTTCGAACAATTCAGTTGGAAGCTTGCCGCGGAATATGACCTCACCCCTGATACGATGCTCTATGGCTCGGTCAGCACGGGCTACAAGGCGGGCGGCATCAGCGATCGCAACGCGCAGGGCGATGCCCGGTTCTACCAGCCGGAAAAGAACATCAATTATGAGATTGGCATCCGATCGCGCCTGCTCGACAATCGCCTGAATCTGAGCCTGACCGGCTTCTGGACGGACTACAAGGATCTGCAGGTCAGCACTGTCCGCAATATCGATGGCGTGCCGAAGACCGTTTTCACCAACGCAGGCAAATCGCGCAGCCGCGGGGTCGAATTCGAATTCGCCTACGCTCCGACGCCCAAGGACCGGATCACCGGTTTCGCCACCTATCTCGATGCGAGATTCCGGCAGTTCGTGACACCCGATGTGTTCCTGACGGCACCGGGCGACAACACGCCAGTGATTATCGATGCCGCAGGCAATCGCCTTGCCGGATCGCCGGAATGGGCCTTCCGAGTGGCCTATTCGCACATCTTCGATCTGGGATCGGCGGGCACACTGACGCCCTTGGTGGCGACTTATTACCAGTCCAAATCCTACACCTATTTCACCAATGGGCCGCAGGATCGCGTCAGTGGTTATTTCCGCAGCGATTTCAATTTGAAATACGAGACGGCCAGCAAGAACTTCTTCGTCGAAGGATTTGTGAACAACATCGAGAACAAGCGGGTGGCTGTCGTCAGTCAGCCGCAGGCGGGGCTGAACTTCGTGCTGTATTCGGAACCGCGCACCTACGGCATCAGGGTCGGCTTTGCCTACTGACGCGGCCTTACCTGGGCGCTCTGCCAGGGGCGCCCACCCTTCCTGGCGACCGGGGGGGCGGTCCTTTTTGAAGGGTGACTTATGCAGTATGGCAAAGTGAAAATCGGGATTGAGGGAAGAGTGTGATGGCCACTGCCAAACGGGTGATATTGTGGGGTCTGGTTGGCCTGCTGGCGCTGATCGCCGTTGCTACTGCCTTGAGCTGGAATATGATCCAGCGCGTGGCTCTCGGCGGGGTGAAGGTTTATGAAACCACGCCGCCCGCGATGCCGGCCGATATCGCCCGTCCGGCCATACTCGTCTTTTCCAAGACCAATGGTTTTCGCCACGAAGATGCGATCCCGATGGCCAATGCCTTGTTCGCGAATCTCGCCAAGAAGCAGGGGTGGGGCTATTTCCATACGGAAAACGGGGCCACCTTCTCGCCCGAGATACTCAAACGCTTCGATGCCGTGGTGTTCAACAATGTCAGCGGGGATGTCTTCACGCCGCAGCAACGCGCTGCGTTCAAGGCCTTTATCGAAAATGGCGGCGGTTTCGTGGGTATCCATGGAGCCGGGGGCGATCTGACGTACAATTGGAAATGGTATGTCGATGAACTGATCGGGGCACAGTTCATCGGTCATCCGATGAATCCCCAGTTCCAGCGTGGCACCCTGACGCTGGAAGGAACGCACCCTGCGATTGCGAGCATGTCCGCCAAATGGAGCCGGGTGGACGAATGGTATTCTTTCGATCGTTCCGTGCGGATCAAGCCGGGCTACACCGTTCTCGCGACACTGGACGAGGCGAGCTACCCTAACAAGAAGGGCTTCTGGACGGACCTGTCCATGGGCAAGGATCATCCGATGGTGTGGTGGCATTGCCAGGGCAAGGGGCGTGTTTTCTATTCCGCTTTGGGCCATCTTCCGGAAGCCTATACAGAGCCGCAATATCGCGCGATGCTGTTGGGGGCTACGGAATGGGCGCTGCGCTTGAAGGGTGAAGGTTGCGAAATACCTGCCCCCCAGACGGATCGGGCAGAGGAGGGGAACTGACCGTATGGAGCCTGTTCGTTACGGTATGATCGGCGGTGGGCGCGGGGCCTTTATTGGCGGAGTGCATCGCACTGCGGCGGCCATTGCGGGCAACTGGCGGCTTGTGGCGGGAGCGCTGTCCTCCACGCCTGACAAGGCTCGGGCCTCGGGCGAGGATATCGGCCTTCCCGGCAACCGCAATTATGGCTCTTGGTCGGAAATGCTCGAACGGGAAGCGGCTCTTCCCGCGAGCGAGCGGATTGAAGCGGTGGCCATTGTGACCCCGAACCATATGCATGCTCCGCCGGCCATCGCTGCGATGGAGGCAGGGTTCGATGTGATCGTCGACAAACCGCTGGCGGACGCTGTGGCGCATGCCGATGCGATTGCCGAAGCGGCCCGGCGGACCGGCCGCCTGATTGCGGTGACCCATACTTATACCGGCTACCCGATGGTGAAACTGGCTCGCGACATGATTGCAGGCGGCAAGGCTGGAACTGTGCGCCGCGTCATGGTGAAATACACGCAGGACTGGCTTTCGCGTGCTGGCGATATCGAAAACAACAAGCAGGCGGAATGGCGCGTCGATCCGGCAAAAGCCGGTAGCGCGGGTGCATTCGGCGATATCGGCACGCATGCCGCCAATCTGGTGGAATTCATCACCGGCGAACGGATCGCTTCGCTCTGTGCCGAGCTTACCATGCTTGCCGGGCGGGCCATCGACGATGACGGGGCCGCCTTGTTTCGCCTGAGCGGGGGGGGCAAGGGCACTCTGGTTGCCAGCCAGATCTGCGTTGGCGATATGAATGACCTCGGCATCGCAGTCTATTGTGACGATGCCAGCTTCCACTGGCGCCAGGAAGAACCCAACACGCTGACGGTCAAACGCCGCGAGCGGCCCGATGAAATCTGGCATGCGGGGGCCGATCGAACCTATCTGCCCGAGGGGCTTCTGGCTTTGCAACGGACGCCGGGGGGGCACCCCGAAGGCTATCTGGAGGCTTTCGCCAATATCTATCGTGCCTTCGGCCAGCAGATCCGTGGTGTGGCTCCGGAAGGCGGAGCGGGGTATGCGACCATTGCCGATGCCCTGGCCGGAATGGCTTTTATCGATGCCTGCGTGGCATCCAGCGAACGGGGGGCAGTCTGGGTCGATGTCGCTCCGGCAGAAGGAGTTTTGTCGTGATGAAAGGCCCCGCCATCTTCCTCGCCCAGTTCACCAGTGACGAGGCGCCTTTCAATTCGCTCGACGCGATCACGAAATGGGCTGCCGGTCATGGTTACAAGGGCGTGCAGCTCCCGACGACCGATAGCCGCCTGTTCGATCTCGCCAAGGCGGCGGAAAGCCAGGACTACGTCGACGAGATCAAGGGCGTCTGCGCTGCCAACGGGATTGAGGTGACCGAGCTTTCGACCCATCTTCAGGGGCAGCTTGTCGCGGTCAATCCGGCTTATGACAGGTTGTTCGATGGTTTTGCCCCAAGCGCCTATCGCGGCAATCCGGCAGCGCGGCAGGAATGGGCGGTTGACCAACTCAAGCTGGCCGCCGTGGCCAGCCGCAGGTTCGGCTGTACCTCTCATGCGACCTTCTCCGGGGCGCTGATGTGGCACATGATCTATCCGTGGCCGCAACGTCCGGCAGGCCTGGTGGAAGAAGGCTTTGCCGAACTGGGGCGGCGCTGGACGCCGATCCTCGATGCGTTCGAGGAGAACGGCATCGATCTCTGCTACGAACTGCATGCGGGGGAAGACCTGCATGACGGGGTGACTTTCGAGCGTTTCCTCGATGCGGTGCAGCAGCATCCGCGTGCGAACCTCCTCTACGATCCTTCGCATTTCCTGCTGCAGCAGCTCGATTACCTCGAATTCATCGACATCTATCACGAGCGGATCCGCGCCTTCCATGTGAAGGATGCGGAGTTCCGCCCCAATGGGCGCGCAGGGGTTTACGGTTCCTATGCCGATTGGGTTGACCGCCCCGGCCGCTTCCGCTCGCTGGGCGACGGACAGATCGACTTCGGGGCGATTTTCTCGAAGCTGACGCAATACGGCTATGACGGATGGGCGGTTCTCGAATGGGAATGCGCGCTCAAGCACCCGGAACAGGGCGCTGCCGAAGGGGCTCCGTTCATCGCCCGTCATATGATCCGCAAGGCTGACAGGGCGTTCGACGATTTCGCGGCGTCCGACGTGGACGAAGCTCTGATCGGGCAAATCCTCGGGACACAGCGATAGCGGCGGAGGGGAGAGGAAGAAATGGACCCGGATCGCCTGAACCGAAAATCGCTTTTCTGGATATGTGTGCTGGCCCTGTTCACGGCGGCCATGTCGTTTTCGATCCGCACCGGGGCATCCGGCGCGATCAAGGCGGCGCTGCTCGATCAGGCGGTCCCGCTGCATTCCGGGGAGATGATCGCGGCAGCCTTGGGCAATTCCTTTCTCGGCTTTGCGCTGTCCCTGCTCGTAATCAGTCCCTTGCTGGATGTGATCGGCGCCAAGCGGACGATCCTGTTCGCTTCCGCCTGCTTCATTGCCGGGCCATTGCTGATTCTTGCCTCTCCCGCGATGGAGGGCATTTCCGCGGTCTATGGCATGCTGACGGTGGGGATGATTGTCTGCGGCTTCGGCTGGGGGGCCACGGAAGCGACAATCAATCCGGTTACGGCGGCGCTCTATCCCGATGACAAGACGGGCCAACTCAATCGCCTGCATGCCTGGTGGCCGGCGGGGATCGTGATTGGAGGTCTGGCCAGCCTGCTGTTCTTCCAAAGTCTTGGCCTCGATTGGCGGGCCTTGATCGCGTTGATTATGGTGCCGGCCGTGGTGTTCGGTGCGTGGGCGCTGACGCAGGATTTCCCCCAGACGGAAAGCACTGTTCTCGGTGTTCCTTTCAAGGAGATGCTGGCGGAGCCGTTCAAGCGGCTGACCTTCTGGGTATTCTTCGCGATCATGTTCCTGACCGCTTCGGCAGAGCTTGCGCCCGGATCGTGGGTCGATATCTCGCTGACGCAGACTGTCGGCATGCCGGGCATCCTCGTGCTGGTCTATGTTTCAGCGATCATGTTCGTCATGCGCCATTTTGCGGGCGCTCTCGAACATCGCTTCTCCGACATGGGGCTGCTGTGGGTCTGCACGATTCCGGCCGCTATCGGGCTCTACCTGCTGAGCGTGGCGGCCACGCCGCTTTCCGCATTGATTGCAGCGACGCTGTGGGCGCTGGGCGTCTGCTTCATGTGGCCCACCATGCTGGCGGCGGTGGCGCGGCGTTATCCGCGCAGCGGGCCGTGGGGCATCGGTATCGTCGGCTTTGCAGGGGCCATGGCAATCTATTTCGTGCTGCCCGAGATCGGCAAAATCTACGATCGGGCAAAGCTCGAAGCTGCCGGAGGCGAAGCAGCCTTCGCCGCGCTGCAACCAGGACCGGCGCTACAGCGCGTTCTGGCTTTTGCCGCTGAGCAGTCTTTTCAGGCGATTGCGATCGTTCCGGTCGTGCTCTTCGCCATCTTTGGCGTCGTTTGGCTGGCTGAGCGTCGCGGTAGAGGTGCGGACAAATGAAAATCGGCATAAACCTGTTACTCTGGACCGGGCATGTAACCGAAGAGCACAGACCTGTTTTGCAGGCGCTCAAAGATACTGGCTTCGATGGTGTCGAAGTGCCGGTCTTCCATGTCGGCGATGAGGGGCACTATCGCGCTCTTGGCCGGATGCTGGACGATATCGGGCTTGAGCGCACCGTTGCTGCGATTGTGCCCGACCAGGCGCATAGCCCGATTTCTCCAAACGCCAGGGATCGTGAGCAGGCGCTCGATCACTTGCGGCGCACGGTGGACTGCTCTGTGGCCCTGGGCGGGCAGGTCATGGCCGGGCCTTGGTTTCAGGCGTTGGGGGTCTTTACAGGACAGCCGCCGAGCGAAATCGAGCTTGAACAATGTGCAGAGGCCCATCGTCAGATACAGCCTCTGCTCGATGCGGCCGGGATCGTGTGCGCGCTCGAACCGCTTAACCGCTTCGAAGCGCATCTGCTGAATACCTGCGAACAAGCAGTCGCTTATGCCGAACGAGTGGGCTTGCCGGGGTTCGGTATCCTTTACGATACCTTCCATGCGCATATCGAGGAGCGAAATCCCATCGAGGCGCTGCGGACACTGCATCGGGCCGGTCGTCTCACGCATGTCCATATCTCGGAAAACGATCGCGGAACGCCGGGGCGAGGCCACGCGAAAATCCGCGAAACGATCGAGGAACTGAAAATCCTGAACTTCGATGGTTGGCTGACCATCGAAGCGTTCGGACGCGGGGTTCCCGAACTCGCCGCGGCGACGCGGGTGTGGCGGGATTTCTTCCCCGATCCGGAGCAGGTCTATTCCGAAGGATACCGGCTGATCCGCGATATCTGGGACGAAGCTGCCGGATCGCCGCGCGGGACACGACCAGACGATAATGACGGAAGCTTGCGGGAGAACACTCATGCATGACCTTGGATTGATGAACCGGCGTTCGCTGATGCAGCGGGCATTGATGCTGGCGGGAGCGGGTGTGGCGTTAAGCGCCTGCGATGCATTGGCAGGCACGGCTCCGGCCGCTTCGAAATTGACAGGCGAGCAACTCAAACTGTTCGAAGCGATTGCTGACACGATCGTGCCTAAGACCGACACGCCAGGCGCAGTTATGGCGGGCGTGCCGAAGACGTTCGATGCCTTGTATTCCAATTGGGCCTCGCCCGAGAGGCGCAAGGAGCTTGCCGCTGCGATGGATACCATCGACCGCCTGGGCGGCGTGAATGGCTTCGCCGCGCTGCCCGGCGAAGCGCGTGCGGCACTGCTCACAAAACATGACGCGGCGGCGCTCAAGCCGGTATCGCAAGAAAGGGCACCGACCAGTGAGGCGTTTTCTTTCGGCCCGACGATGAGCGACCCTGGCTATGCCAAGCTGAAGGAACTGATCGTGGTGCTGTTCTATCTGTCGGAAACGGCCCTGACCAACGATCTCCAATGGGTACACGATCCGGGAGCCTGGAAACCGTCCGTCCCCATTACGCCCGAGACTCGTACCGATGGCGGTCTCTCACCGATCTAAGAGGAGTAAGCAGATGTTTGATGCCATTGTGATCGGCTCCGGGATGAGCGGTGCGATTGTCGCCAAGGAACTGTGCGAGCGTGGATTGAAGACTCTTGTGCTCGAACGGGGGCGCCAGATCGATAAGGGCGAAGACTACACCGATTGGATGGAACCCTGGGATCTTCCCAATGCAGGGATGGTCCCGGAAGAAGAAGCAAAGCGCGACTATCCCATCCAAGGCCAGTGCAACGCTTTCAATAGTGCGAACAAGGCCTTCTGGGTGAAGGATAGCGAACACCCCTATTCGACACCCGACGATAAACCCTTTGCCTGGATCAGGGGCTATCACGTGGGCGGGCGTTCGCTGATGTGGGCGCGGCAGAGCTACCGGCTTTCACAGATGGATTTCGAAGCCAACGCCAAGGATGGCCATGGCGTGGACTGGCCCATTCGCTACGACGATCTCGCGCCGTGGTACGATCATATCGAAAGCTTCATCGGCGTGGCGGGGTCGAACGAAGGCTTGCCACAATTGCCCGATGGCAAGTTTCTGCCGCCGTTCGGGCTCAACGACGGGGAATTGCAGTTCAAGCAGGCGGTGGAAGAAAAATTCCCCGGCCGCAAGGTCATTCCCGGCCGGGTGGCCAATCTGTCGGAAGCGCAGCCGCATCATGAAGAGCTTGGCCGGGCGACATGCCAGGTCCGTTCGTTCTGCGACCGCGGATGCAGTTACGGCGCCTATCATTCCAGCCTGAGTTCATCCCTTCCGGCGGCGGAAAAGACGGGCAATATGACGCTGGTGACCGATGCCATCGTTCATTCGATCGTGTACGATCCGAAGACGGGCCGGGCCACGGGCGTGCGTGTGATTGACGCCAAAACCAAGCAAGGGCGCACGTACGAAGCGAAGGTGATCTTCAGCAATGCGTCCACCATCGGTACGGCGCAGATCCTGCTCAACTCCAAGTCGGAGGCGTTCCCTAACGGGTTGGCGAACCGTTCCGACATGGTCGGACGAAACCTGATGGATCATGTCTTCGGTCTGGTGGTCGCGGGCATCATCCGTGGGCCGAACACCACGACGTTCGGGCGGCGTCCGACCGGGTTCTATATCCCGCGCTTCCGTAATGTCAGTGAAACCGCCGATTTCGTGCGCGGTTACGGCTATCAGGGTGGGGTTACGCATACCACTTGGAAAATAGGGGCGCTGGGCCTGCCGGGAATTGGGGCGGCGTTGAAGGCGCGCGCCAAACATATCGGCCCATGGATGGCTTTCGCCGCTGGTTTCGGCGAAATGCTGCCCAATCCGGAGAACCGCGTTACCCTGCATGCCACGCGCAAGGATCAGTGGGGGATTCCCATCGTCCACATCGAATGCGCGCTCGGTGAAAACGAGCATAAAATGGCAAAGCAGATGATTACCGACGGGAAGGCGATGATCGAAGCTTCCGGTGGGCAGGTGATGGGCGTAAATGCCGTTCCGGGCACGCCGGGCCTTGGCATTCACGAGATGGGCACGGCGCGCATGGGCCGCGATCCGAAGACCTCCGTTTTGAACGCGTTCAACCAGGCGCATGACGTACCGAACCTCTTCGTGAGTGACGGCGCGGCCATGGCGTCGAGCGGTTGCCAGAACCCATCTCTCACCTACATGGCGCTCTCCGCGCGTGCGGCGCACCATGCGGTCGAGTTCCTCAAGGCAGGAAAGATTTGAGGGGGCGGGAGGCTGGCAGGATTTCGAGCCTGCCAGCCTCCCGATAGAACGAAGACGAACTGGCGCCAATCCGCAGGAATGCGGTGGCAGACATTGCAGAGGCTGTCGGCACGGAATCCACGGCTGTTCTCATCGTCAAGATCGCGCCGGGTATTGGTGCGCCGGTGGAAACGGTGGGGCAGCGAAACATCGGCGTGAGCTGCCCATGTGAACACGACACGGCCTCTTGCATGTGGAGAGCGGTTTATGAAACGCGTCCTTCGGATAGTCGGCTTGCTACTTGCGTTGCCGGTTGCCCTCATACTGGGCGGGGCGCTGTGGTTCCTTGTCACCGCGTTTGCCAACAAGACGGGGGATGACGCCGCGCACGTTGCGTCCAAGACACGATATCTGCAGCGACTGGAAACACTTGCCGCAACTCAGCGGGACCGTAAGCGGCCGAATGTTCTGATCGTCTATTACGATGATCTCGGTTACGGAGATTTCGGTTTCACCGGCAGCAAAGCGATCCATACGCCCAATATCGATGCCCTTGCCAAAGAAGGGGTCATCCTTTCCAATTATCACTCCCCTTCACCGGTCTGCTCACCTTCGCGTGCCGGTCTGCTGACGGGGCGGCTTCCGCCCCGCGCCGGGGTCCCCAGTGTGCTGCGGCCGGGCGACGATCCGCTGCGTCTGGCAAATTACGCCGCGGGCAGCAGCAATCGTCTGCCGCCTGAAGAAATTACACTGGCGAATGCCCTGAAGGCTGACGGTTATCGCACGGCGCTGGTCGGGAAGTGGCATTTGGGCGATGAGGCGCCTTCCTTGCCCAACGATATGGGTTTCGAAAGCTTCTTCGGGTCGCTCTACTCGGTCGACATGAAAGCGTTTGCTATCTGGCGAGACGGCAAGGTGGCGATCCCCGCGCCGGCCGACAAGACAAAGATCGATGCGCTTTATACGAACGAAGTCGTGCGTCTGATCCAGCAAAGACAGACGTCCGCGGAGCCGTTCTTCATCTATTTCGCTCACAACTATCCGCATATTCCATTCGATGTTGCATCTGAAAATCGCGGCCGCTCTGCGGGCGGACTGTACGGCGATGTGGTGGAAGCGCTGGATGATGGGATTGGCAAGATCGTTGCCGCTCTTAAGGCGGCCGGCCAGTACGACGATACGATCCTGATCGTTACGAGTGACAACGGGCCGTGGTTCGAAGGCAGCCCTGGTCACTATCGCGGGCGCAAGGGGCAGACTTTTGAAGGCGGGCAGCATGTCCCGTTTCTGATTCACTGGCCGGACCGGCTGAAAGGCGGGCGTTCTCTCGACACCATGGCGATGGGAACCGATATTCTGCCCACTCTGTTTGACTGGATCGGGATCCCCTTGCCTGTGGATCGCCGTATCGACGGAACGAGCCTCGCAGGAGTGCTGGAGGGTAAAGCCGCTGCCCCGCATCGCTACACCTATTTCTATTCGAGCAATCAACTCATGGCGGTCAGTGACGGGCGGTTCAAATATCATCCGCGTCAGCCCTATACATATCTCATGAGCGGCAATCCGCTTGGGGGGATTCCCATGCGCCAAGGCCCTTGGTTGTTCGATTTGCAGGTGGATCAGGATGAATCCTACAACATATCGATGAAATATCCGGACATCGTCAAAAAGCTGAAGGCCGCGCTGGAAGCGCGTCAACGCGAGGACGCACGCAATTTGCGCGGATGGATCGGGCCGGAGAACGAGCCTTCTGCGAAACATTTGTCCTGACCTGCGGGATGCCTTGAACCGAACGGATTGCTGAAAGTTAGAGACGGTGCATAACAAACAGGCCAATTTCACCGCAGATCGGTTGCTTCTGTTCGGGGCAACGGGGGACTTGTCGCAGCGTATGCTGCTGCCATCGCTTTGCGCGCTGAGCGGCGATAAGCTGGTTGACCCCGAGCTCACGATTGTTGGTACGGCGCGTGCGGACTTTGACGATCATTCGTTTCGCAATTTCGCGTCCGATGCTCTGCAAAAGTACATACCCGCCAATCGGCGCGATCAAGTGGGAACCCTGCTGAATCGCCTGCACTATCAGCCGCTTGATGCAACCGATCCCAATGGATTTGGAGCGCTGGCCGAGAAGATCGGCACACCGTCCAAGGGGTTGGCGATATTCCTGTCTACTGCCCCTGACCTGTTTGGGGCGACGATTGACGGGCTGCGGCAGAGCGGCCTGACCGAAGGCAATGTGCGTATCGGATTGGAAAAGCCGCTGGGCCACAGTCTGGAGACGAGCCGCCAGGTCAACGATGCGGTCGCGGCGGCTTTTTCCGAAGACCGCATTTTCCGCATCGATCACTATCTGGGGAAGGAAACGGTCCAGAACCTGCTGGCTTTGCGCTTTGCCAACATGCTGTTCGAGCCGATCTGGAACGCAACTTACATCGAACACGTTCAGATTACCGTGGCTGAAACGGTCGGTCTGGAAAAGCGTGTGGGGTTTTACGATGATGCGGGTGCGTTGCGGGATATGGTTCAAAACCATATGCTGCAACTTCTCGCACTGGTGGCGATGGAACCGCCGGCCGACTTCGACGCTACAGCGGTACGAGACGAGAAAGTGAAAGTGCTGCGGGCCTTGCGTGCTGCGACTGTGAGCGAGACGGTGACCGGGCAATACACCGAAGGCCCGATCGATGGTGCGCTTGTCCCTGGCTACATCCAAGAACTGGCAAAGAGCAGCGCCACGGAAACATTTGTCGCGATCAAGACGCATATCGACAACTGGCGGTGGAAAGGGGTGCCGTTCTACCTGCGGACGGGAAAACGTTTGCAGAAACGTGCGACCGAAATTCTCGTTCGCTTCCGGCCGGTGCCGCATTCGATTTTCGGCAACGGAACCAAAGCCATCCCTAACAGTCTGCTGGTGGGTATTCAGCCCGAAGAGAATATTACTCTCAACCTGATGGCCAAAGTGCCGGGCCTGGATCGCGATGGCATCCGATTGCGCCCTGTCGCACTCGATATCGCTACGCCGGATGCTTTTGCAGGGCCGCAGGGGCGCATCGCTTATGAACGGTTGCTGCTCGACCTGATTGAAGGCGACCAGACGCTGTTCGTGCGCCGCGATGAGGTGGAGGCGCAATGGACCTGGATCGACGGTATTCGCGCCGAGTGGGAGCGCGAGGGGCTGCAGCCCAAGCCTTATGTCGCGGGAAGCTGGGGACCGAACGCGGCGATAGCCTTGGCGGAACGCGATGGAGTGAGTTGGCATGAGTAGGCTGCATCCCGCGATCGAGCGGGTCACCGCACGGATTGTGGAGAAGTCGAAGGTTTCACGCCGTCGTTATCTGGACCTGATGGAGCGTGAGGCAGACAATCGGCTCGACCGGCATAGCGTCTCCTGCTCCAACTTGGCCCATGCTTACGCCGGTGCGCTGGAAGATCAGGCACGACTCAAGGCGATGCGGGGGCCAAACCTCGCCATCGTCAGCGCTTACAACGACATGCTTTCCGCCCATCAGCCTTACGGTGCCTATCCCGCGCAAATGAAGGTCTATGCAAGGGAGGTTGGCGCCACCGCGCAAGTTGCCGGTGCGACGCCGGCAATGTGCGATGGGGTGACGCAGGGGCAGGCCGGAATGGACTTGTCGTTGTTCAGCCGCGATGTCATCGCCCTGTCCACCGCCATTGCGATGAGCCATGCGATGTACGACGGGATGGCGCTCCTCGGAATCTGCGACAAGATCGTGCCGGGCCTTTTGATCGGTGCGCTGCGTTTCGGCCATTTGCCCGCAATCTTCATCCCTTCCGGCCCGATGCCCAGCGGTATGGCCAACAAGGAAAAGCAGCGCATCCGCCAGCTTTATGCCGAAGGCAAGGCGAGCCGCGCGCAATTGCTGGAAAGCGAAAGCGCCAGTTATCACGCCCCCGGCACTTGCACCTTCTATGGCACCGCCAATTCGAACCAGATGATGATGGAATTGATGGGGCTGCACATGCCGGGTGCTGCTTTCATCCCGCCGGGCACGCCCTTGCGTTCTGCTCTGACGCGCGCGGCAACGCAGCGGCTGGCCGCGATAGGCATGGATGGCGCCGATTACCGCCCGCTGGCGCGCTGTGTGGATGAGAAAGCCATCGTCAACGCAGCAGTCGGCCTGCTGGCGACCGGCGGTTCGACCAATCATGCGATCCATATTCCGGCCATGGCTCGCGCGGCGGGCATCTTGATCGACTGGGGGGATATGGACGAACTGTCCGCCGCCGTGCCGTTGATCGCGCAAGTCTATCCCAATGGCGGGGCCGATGTGAACCATTTCCATGCGGCCGGTGGGATCGGTTATGTGATCGGCGAACTGCTGAACGCGGGCTTGGCTCATCGGGATGTCGTAACGGTCGCTGGCGACGATCTGGGTGCCTATGCCCGCGAACCTGGGCTGGAAGACGACAGGCTGGTCTGGCGGAATGTCGGGGCAAGCGTCGACGCAGCCATTCTCCGCCCGGTTTCCGATCCATTCCAGCCCGACGGCGGCTTGCGCCTGGTTGCAGGCAATCTCGGCCGCGCCACGTTCAAGGCGAGCGCGGTCGACCGGGAGCGCTGGACCATCGAGGCACCGGCGCGGATATTCCACCGGCAGGAAGATGTGCTCGAAGCGTTCAAGCGCGGTGAACTGGATCGGGATGTGGTGGTGGTCGTGCGTTTTCAGGGGCCGCGCGCTAACGGCATGCCCGAACTGCACAAGCTCACGCCCCCATTGGGGGTGTTGCAGGATCGGGGGTATCGTGTGGCATTGGTTACCGATGGGCGCATGTCCGGTGCATCGGGCAAGGTTCCGGCCGCGATCCACATCACGCCCGAGGCGTTCGGGGGTGGGCCGCTGGCGCTGTTGCGCGATGGCGATATGGTGCAGATCTGCGCTGCCACCGGTGTGCTGGAAACCACGGCCGATCTGGGCAGCCGCGAACCTGCCGCATCGCCCTCTCCGGCGGAAGGCACGGGGCGCGAACTGTTCACGCTGCTTCGTGCCGGGGCGGACGGGGCTGAACAGGGTGCTTCCGCGATGCTCGCGATGGCGGGCTTGTGACCTTGGCGGTGTCATGAGGGAACTGGTCGCGCTCGATATCGGTGGCACGCATGCGCGCTTCGCGCTTGCGAACCTTGCGGCCGACGGAACCATCGCGGTGGATGAGCCGGTGACGCTCAACACCAGCGATTATGCCAATCTCCAGACTGCGTGGGAGGAATTCGGGCACCGCCTGGGCAGGCCCATGCCCCGCGCGGCGGCTATCGCTCTGGCTGGGCCTGTGACCGGGGAAACGGTGCGGCTGACGAACAACGGCTGGACGATCCACACCGGTGCGCTCGACGAGCAACTTGGGCTCGATGAAAGCGTGGTGCTTAACGATTTCGCGGCTATCGCGCATGCCGCCGCGTACGCGGCGAATGAACAGTTCTTGCATCTGTCCGGCCCCGCTGCCCCTTTGCCCGCAGCCGGTACGATCAGCGTGATCGGGCCGGGGACGGGGCTGGGCGTGGCCCACTTTTACCGCTTTCCCGGCGGCTATCATGTGCAGGCCACGGAAGGCGGGCATATCGATTTCGCGGCGGTGGACAGCGTGGACGATGCGATCCTTGCCCGGTTGCGCCGCCGCCATCGCCGCGTTTCGGTCGAACGCGTCGTATCTGGCCCCGCTATCGTCGATATCTATGAAGCACTCGCGGCTTTGGAAGGACGGGCTGTCATCGGGCGGCACGACAAGGATATCTGGGAGCGTGGCCTGGCTGGCAGCGATAGCCTGGCCTCCGCTGCGGTGGAGCGCTTCTGTATGATGCTGGGCAGCGTGGCGGGCGATTTGGCCCTGGCCCATGGTGCATCGGGTGTCGTGATCGCGGGGGGGCTGGGCTATCGTATCCGCGAGACATTGCTCGCTTCATCCTTTGCCGAACGGTTTCAGTTCAAGGGCCGGTATGAGCAACTCATGGCCGGGTTGCCGGTGAAACTGATTATTCATCCGCAGCCGGGCCTGTTCGGGGCCGTGGCTGCCTTTGCGAGGGAGCATGCGAGACCATGAGCATGACGATAGAACAGATTATGCGTAGCAGCCCGGTCATCCCGGTGCTGGTGATTGAGGATGCGGCCCACGCTTTGCCACTGGCGCAAGCTCTGGTTGCCGGCGGTCTGCGCGTTCTCGAGGTGACCTTGCGTACGCCGGCTGCCCTGGATGCGATTGCGGAAATGAAGCAGGTTCCTGGTGCTATCGTTGGTGCAGGCACCGTCACAAACGCGCGTGACTATGAAGCGGCCATGCGGGCCGGAAGCGAATTCATCGTCTCTCCAGGGCTTACGGAGGCGCTGGTGGGCGCCGTGGCGGGGGACGATACGCCGTTTCTACCCGGGGTGGCGACGGCGAGCGATATCATGCGCGGGCTCGATCTCGGCCTGCACCATTTCAAGTTCTTTCCCGCGGCAACTTCCGGCGGCATTCCGGCGCTTAAGGCGCTCGCCGCGCCGTTTAGCCAGTGTCTGTTCTGTCCGACCGGAGGAATCACCGAACAGACCGCGCCCGATTGGCTGGCGCTTGAGCCTGTCCTGTGCGTCGGTGGCAGTTGGATCGTTCCTTCGCACTTGGGAAGAACCGACTCTGACTTATTTGCCGTCGAGCAAGCTGCGCAGAGGGCGAGTGCTCTCGCCTGATTTTCTGGATCGATGAATTACAGCAAAATGGATTGAGGGAAGAGCGTGATGGCCACTGCCAAACGGGTGATATTGTGGGGTTTGGCTGGCCTGCTGGCGTTGATCGGCGTTACGGCCGCCTTGAACTGGGACATGATCCAGCGGGCGGCTCTCGGCGGGGTGAAGGTCTACGAGACCACGCCGCCTGCGATGCCGACCGAGATCGCTCGTCCGGCCATACTCGTCTTTTCCAAGACCAACGGCATCCGCGCCAAGGATGCGATCCCGGTGGCCAACGCCTTGTTCGCGGATCTCGCCAAGAAGCAGGGGTGGGGCTATTTCCAGACCGAGAACGGGGCCACCTTCTCGCCCGAGATACTCAAGCGCTTCGATGCCGTGGTGTTCAACAATGTCAGTGGAGATGTCTTCACGCCGCAACAACGCGTTGCGTTCAAGGCCTTTATCGAAAATGGCGGCGGTTTCGTGGGTATCCATGGATCGGGGGGCGATCCGTCGTACGATTGGAAATGGTATGTCGATGAACTGATTGGGGCGCAGTTTATCGGTCATCCGATGAAACCGAAACTTCAGCGTGGCACCCTGATACTTGACGGAACGCATCCGGCGATTGCAGGCTTGCCCGCCAAATGGAGCCGGGTGGACGAATGGTATTCTTTCGATCGTTCCGTGCGGACCAAGCCGGGCTACACAGTCCTCGCGACACTGGACGAGGCGAGCTACCCCAACAAGACGATGTTCTGGAAAGATCTGTCCATGGGCAAGGACCATCCAGTGGTGTGGTGGCATTGCCAGGGCAAGGGGCGTGTTTTCTATTCCGCCTTGGGCCACTCTCCCGAAGCCTATGCAGAGCCGCAATATCGCGCGATGCTGCTGGGGGCTACGGAATGGGCGCTGCGCTTGAAGGGCGAAGGTTGCGAAATGCCCACTCCCCAGA
>CAYXMY010000023.1:0-30408 GCA_964466155.1 uncultured Caenibius sp.
TGCTCTATCCCCAACAGGCCATCGTCCTTGAGCAGGCGGTGAATCACGCCCAGTTCCCGGTCCAGTATGCCCATGCGCAGGAGGTTGTGCATCATGCGGAACATCACCACCCGGTCCGCGGTGCCATAGAGCGCGGCAGGCAGATCATCGGAATTGTAAGCCCCGATGCGGCTGGCGGGGACGCCTGTCCATTCGGCCGCCTTGGCTGGCAAAGTGTTTTCGAGACCGCCGAAATAGCGTTTCTGCTGCTCGCCAGCCTTACGGACATCCGGATTGAGCCCGATATAACGCCCGACCGTGCCGAGATAGGGCACGAGAATGCGCGTGTACCAGCCGGGCAAAGGCCCATAATCGACCACCGTCATCCCGGGCTCCACACGGAAGAAAGCCAGCGTCGCGACCGGATGGCGATAGATATCGCGTGACCGGTCCGCCAGGCGCCGGGGATCGGCCACCGCCAGTTCGAGAACCGCTTCGCAGGCAGAGCAAATCGGGCGTTCAGCGGAATTCGCCTCTTCCGCCATCAGCGACGTACCGGAAAGGCCGAAGACAGCGGCGATCATCACAAAAACACGGCGCATTTCATCCTCTTTCCAACCCCATGCGATCTTAGGTGGGCATCAGGCCATGACAAGCGGGCATCCTCTGCCTATCTTTGTCCTGGCTGCGGAAGGCAGCGATTGGCAAATCACGGATGAACGGCATGGAAACGGCGATTGTGGCAGGCGGGTGCTTCTGGTGCACCGAAGCGGTGTTTCGCGATGTCATCGGGGTGGCCGGGGTCGAGAGCGGCTATATCGGCGGTTCCGTGCCCGATCCCACGTATCGCGCCGTCTGTTCCGGGCAAACCGGCCATGCCGAAGCGATCAAGGTCGATTACGATCCCGCCACGATCGGTTACGCGCAGATTCTCGATATTTTCATGGCGACGCACGATCCGACGCAATTGAACCGGCAGGGCAACGATGTGGGCACCCAGTATCGCTCCGCCATCTTTCCGCTGGACGATGCCCAGCGGGCCGAGGCGCAAGCCGCCATCGCCCGCGCCAACGCCGATCACGGCGGACGCGTGGTGACCGCTATCGAAGGCCCCGCCCCGTGGTATCCGGCGGAAGATTATCATCAGGAATATTGGGAAGGCGAAGGCCAGCGCAATCCTTATTGCCTGGCGACGATCCCCCCCAAGCTGATGAAATTGCGCAAGAGCTTTCAGGACAAAGTGCGGCAGGATTAACCCCACCTCTCCGAAGCATCAGTCCCTGATCCAGCGCGCGGCGAAGAAGCCGTCCATTCCACCCGCTCGCGCCAGCATCGCGGGATCGGTGCGCAAATATCCGGCGGCATCGGGGACGATCCCTTCGGGCAGTTCGCCAGCCGTAACCGGCATGGGGCGAAGCGGCACTTGCGGCATGTGCCCTTCCCCTTCCTCCCGCTCCAGCGAGCAGACGGCATAGACGAGCCGCCCGCCGGGTTTCAGCCATGCGGCCGCCCGGCGCAGCAGTTCGGCCTGCAAATCCGCCATCTCCACAATCTGGCGCGGGCCGATCCGATGCAGCACATCGGGATGGCGGCGGCAAGTGCCCGTGGCGGTGCAAGGCGCATCGAGCAGGATCGCATCGAAGGCTTCCCCCGGCTGCCATTGCAGCGCATCGGCGGTGACGATCTTTGCCGCAAGGCCGGTGCGGGCAAGATTTTCCTCCAGCCGGGCGAGCCGTTTGGCGCTCATGTCGAGCGCGGTGACATCCCACCCCGCCGCCGCGAGTTGCAAGCTCTTGCCCCCAGGCGCGGCGCAGAGGTCGAGCGCCCTGCGCCCTTCCCCCGCGCCCAGCAGCCGCGCGGGCAGGCCCGCAGCCAGATCCTGCACCCACCATGCCCCCTCGGCAAAGCCGGGCAGGTCTTCCACCGCAGTGCCGCGCGGCAGCCGGATATGACCGGGCATAAGCGAAACGCCGCCCAGCTTTTCCAGCCACAGCGCCGTTTCATCCCGATTGCGCAAGGTCAGATCGAGCGGCGGTGGCACGGCCAGCCCGGAGGCGATAGCCTCGGCTCCCGCGCCCCAACGGGCGGCCACCCCGGCGGGCAAAGTGGGCGTTTCGGGCAAGGCGGCCTTGCGCTTGACGAGGGCAGAAAACACCCCATGCGCCAGACGGCGCGGCCCGCCGGCGAGCAAGGGGAGGCCGGTGGCGATCACCGCGTGCGGCGGGGTTTCCAGCCGGAGCCATTGCGCCAGCATCAGCCGCAAGACCGCGCGCGGCTTGGCATCGTCGGGCAAGATCTGGCGCGTGGCAGAATCGATCAGCACGTCGAGATCAACCAGCCAGCGCAGCGTTTCAGCCGCGATGGCGCGGGCAAGAGCCCGGTCGGCCGGTGCGCGCACATGCTGCATCGCGCCGCCCGCCGCCTGATCCAGCGTTTCGCCCCGCCGCAGCACGGCATCGCTTATCTTGAGCGCGGCGCGGCGCGCGGGAAGTCCGGGAATATCGTTCATTGCCGGTGGCCTTAAAGCGTTTTCAAGGCGGATGGAAATATTCGGCGACTTGGGCATAAGCAAACCCCCGCCACGGGGTGACCGGCCCCATGCAGGCGGCAATTGCAATCGGGGACGAGCGAGCCCACAATAGAGGCATGACCAAGCGCGCCACCCAACGCCCCGAAGGCTTCACCAAACCGGCCTACTGGACCGATACACCCGCCCCCAGGCCGGAACCCGCCGCAAAGGACGAAAAAGACCCCGATGGCCTTTCCCCCACCCGCTATGGCGATTGGGTAAAGGACGGGATCGCAATCGATTTCTGAACCGGGGAGCCGCCAGCAGAACAGGCCGCTCGCTCTCAACCCCCGATAATTTCTACACCCAGCCCGCAAGCTCACGGCGCACCAGCGCGTTCAGCATCGCCATCCCCGCAGTGCCCGCATTGAGGCAAGTGAGCGCGGCGAACCGTTCGCCCCCCGCGTTCGTAAACGTCTCCCGCCCACGGATCGCCAATTCTTCCAGCGTTTCGAGACAATCGGCGGCGAACCCCGGCGCAGCGACCGCAATCCGCCGGGTGCCCTTGCCCGCTTCTGCCGCGAGCATCGCATCGGTAGCCGGTTCCAGCCATTTGGCGCGGCCAAAACGCGATTGGAACGTGGTTTCAATCCGCAACCCCGCCCGGCCCAGCTTCGCTTCCAGCAAATGCGCGGTACGCAGGCATTGATCGTGATACGGATCGCCCAGCGCCCGCGTCCGTTCCGGCATGCCGTGAAAACTGAGCAGCAGAACCTCCGGCACGAAATCGAGCGCATCGAGTTGCCCGCCTATATCGCTGGCCAGCGCCGCGATATAGGCGGGATCGTCATAATAAGGCGGCAGTGTACGCAAGGCAGGCTGCCACCGCATCGCCTTCAGCGCGGCAGCGGCGGCATCGGCCACCGTCGCCGTGGTCGCGGCGCAATATTGCGGATAGAGCGGCGCGAGCAGGATACGGTCGCACCCCATATCCTTGAGCGCGGCGATCCGGCTGGCGATAGAAGGATTGCCATAACGCATCGCCCAATCGACCTGTACCGCATCGCCCAACCCGCTTTGCAAGGCCCGCGCCTGATCGGCAGTGATCGCCGCCAGAGGAGAGCCTTTATCCGTCCACACCTGACGGTAAGCGTGGGCCGACTTTTTCGGCCGGGTGTTGAGAATGATCCCGTGGAGAATCGGCCACCATACGGCGCGGGGAATTTCCACCACGCGCGGATCGGACAGGAATTCCGCCAGATAGCGCCGCACCGCCGCCGGGGTCGGTGCATCGGGCGTGCCGAGATTGACCAGCAGCACACCGATCCCGCTGCGCTGCGTCTCCTCTGCGCCGGGCACCGCCATCACAATCCGTCGGACAAGAGCGGCAGACGGCGGAACCGCAAGCCGGTGGCGGAAAAGAGCGCGTTGGCAATCGCCGGGGCAACGGCGACCGTGCCCAGTTCACCCGGATCGACCGGATCGGCATCGCTTTCCAGGAAATCGACCGCAATCTGCGGGCAGTCGGCCAGGGCCGGCAGATCGAGCGCGGCAAGGCCGCCCGGATGGGGAATGCCGCGCGCATAAGATAGGGCCGAACCCAGCGCACAACCGATGCCGAAGATCAGCCCCCCTTCGATCTGCTGCCGCGCGATGTCGAGATTGACGATGCGGCCGATGTCGGCAACCGCCGCCAGCTTTTCCACGCGCACGCCGCCTTCGCCCTGCATCGCGGTGGCCACCACGGCGATGCAGCCATCGCCCATGCGGTGGCAGGCGACGCCTTGCCCGCTCTGATCGTTGCCGCCGTCCCATTCGGCAAGTTTGGCCACTTTCTGCAGGCAGGCGGCCAGCCGCAAATCGCCATCCAGCATCGCCATGCGATAGGACAGCGGCTCACGCTTGTGCCGCCGGGCCAGTTCATCGATGAAACTTTCGACGAAAAAGGCGGTGTAGCCATGCGCATTGCCGCGCATACGCCCGGTCGCCAGCGGAAGCGTCACCGGCACATGGTCCACCGCCATATTGGGAATGGCGTAGCTGGGCGCAGCCCCTTCCACCGCCAAGGGATCGGCCTTGCCCGCGGCATCGGCAATCGCGGCCCAACTGGTGGCATCGTCGAACAGGCGATGGCCGAATTCGCGCGCCGTGGCGGGCAGCGCCAAGCGCGCGCGGAAAGTTGCGATGGCGCCATTCGCATCGGTGCTGGCGGCAAGCACGGCAGCAACCGGGGTGCGCGGCCGCCCGGCAAGAAATTCCTGCCAGCGCGACCAGACCAATTGCACCGGCCGCCCCGCTTCCCGCGCGATCAGCGCCGCTTCGACGGCATGATCGTTTTCCAGCCGCCGGTCGAAGCTGCCGCCCGCGGGCATGGGGTAGAGCAGCACGTCATCTTCCGCCATGCCCAGCGCCTTCGCCGCCGCGCGGCGCGCCTGTTCCGGGGCCTGGCTGGCGATCCATAGCTCCAGCTTGCCATCGCGCAGCCGCGCGGTGGCGCTGGCCGTTTCCAGCGTCGCATGCGTGATCGGCGCAACATCGTACCGCAGCGCGAGGCTCGGCTTGTCGAGCCCGGCATCGCCATCGCCCTGTTCCACGCTCCGGTGCGGTTTGCCGTGCCGGACGCCGCGATCCAGCGCATCTTCCCGCGTTTCGCTGTCGAACGTCTTGCCCACACGGAAATGTGGGTCCAGTTTGACGAGAGCCTGCTCCGCCGTCCACCAGTCGGTGGCGACCGCCGCCAGCCAGCGCTTGCCATGGACCACTTTCAGCAGGCCGCGCGTACCCGCCGTGGCATCCTTGTCGAATTCGCTCACCGCTGCATCGGGCGTGGGGCCGTGGCGGATCGCCGCATAGACCATATCGGGCAGACGGATATCGCCCGCGAAGAGGTAGCTGCCATCGATCTTGGCTGGCAGATCGAGCCGGGGAAACGGCCGTGGCGCCGCCATTGCCGGGTCGACCGGGCGTTCGACGGCCATTTCCGTGCGCAGCGGCGGCGGATCGGGTGGGGAAAAGGACGCGGCGGCTTCCGCCAGTTCGCCGAAGCGGGCCGCTTTGCCCCCATGCCGCACCAGCCCCGCCGACACCTCGCACTCTTCCCAGGCCACGCCCCAACGATCGGCTGCCGCCATCGCCAGCATGGCCCGCGCGCAAGCCCCCGCCGCGCGCGCCGGGGCTTCGTAAGCGGCCAGCGATGTGCCCTCAGCCGTGGCGCTGAAATGTTCCGCCTGCGCGAAGCGGCGCGCCAACCAGCTATCCGGGCTATCCGCCAGCGATGCGCCGAGCGGCATCCACAAGGGCGCCCAGCGCGCGGCAAGCGGGCCATTGGGGTAAGCGCCGGCAGGGGGCGCGGGCTCCACCGCGATCTGCCGCCAGTCCGCGCCCAGTTCCACCGCCACGATCTGCGGCAGCAGCGTGGTCACGCCCTGCCCCATTTCGAGCTGCGGCACGGCCACGCTCACCGTCCCGTCCCGCGCGATCTTGAGCCAGGCGTCGAAAGCGTATTCGCCCTTGCCCGGCGCGATTAGCGGAACGGTATGCGTGCCGCCACGGCCCAGCCCCCACGCGACGAGAAGACCGCCACCGATGGCCCCGCCGATCAGCAGCCCCCTGCGGGAGACGGGCATGGTCACCCCCGCGCCGCGCCCAGCCACGCCGCCAGTTGGCGCGCGATGGCCATGAAGCTGTCCGCCTGTGGGCCATCGCTGGCGGCGGGCGGCGTGCCCGCATCGCTCGCTTCCCGGATTTCCAGCGCCAGCGGCACCCGGCCGAGGAAAGGCAGCCCTTTGTCCTGTGCGGCCCGCTCCGCGCCGCCCTGGCCGAAGGGATCGCTGCCCTTGCCGCAATGCGGGCAGAGATAGCCCGCCATATTCTCGACCAGTCCGATGATCGGCACATCGACCTGCCCGAACAGATCGATGGCGCGCATCGCATCGATCAGGGCCAGATCCTGCGGCGTGGAAACGACCACAACCCCATCGGGGCGGTAACGCTGCATCATGGTGAGCTGGATATCGCCGGTTCCCGGCGGCATATCGATCAGGAGCGTGTCGATATCGCCCCATTCGGCATCGATCAGTTGCCCCAGCGCATTACCCGCCATCGGCCCGCGCCACGCAATCGCCTGCCCCGGTTTCGCCAGATAACCCATCGACAGCACCGGCACGCCATAGGCGCTGGGCACGGGGATGAGCTTCTTGTCCGCGGCTTCGGGCCGCGCGCCTTCGTTCGCCAGCAGGCGCGGCTGCGATGGCCCGTAGATATCCGCATCGACCAGCCCGACTTTCAGGCCCAGCCGCGCCAAAGCAACGGCAAGATTGGCGGTGAGCGTCGATTTGCCGACCCCGCCCTTGCCGGAGGCGACCGCAACGATCCGGCGATGAACCTTGTTCGCCATCAGCGCCACGCGCACTTCCTGCGGGCCACCGGCTGCCATCACGGCCTCCCGCGCCGCATCTTCCAGCGCAGCGCCTGCCGCCCGGTCCAGCCCGGCGGCATCCAGCACCAGCGTGGCGCTGCCATCCGACAAACGCAGGGATTGCAACCGCTCCAGAATGGCGGGCGGCAACTTCGCTTTCAGTTCGGTTTCATTCATCACTTCGCTTCCCTAGCGAAATTCGCGCGCAAGGCACTGTTTTTGTCGCCCACGATACCTATAAAGGGACCCATGAAACGAACGGGCGGTTTTTTTGACCAGATAGTGCTGGCCATGACGGGCAGACGCAGCCCATGGGGCGGCGGCTCCGGCGGCGGGGATGACGAAGGACCGGGCGGCGATAGCCCATCCGGCGCCGAAGGATCGGGTGGCGAAAGCACTCCGCCCCCACGCGGCCCGCGCAATCCCTGGCTGCCCGGTGGCGGCAACGATGCAACGCCCGGCAAGGACGGCCCGCGCCGTCCGTCCAGTCTCGAAGACCTGTTCCGCACGCGCGGCCCCGAAGGGCCGCGGCGGCGGCCCGGCGGCCCATCCGGCCCCAATCTGCGCCTGCCCCAGCGGCCCGGCGGGGGAAGCTGGTTTCCGATTGCGGCGGGGGCGATTGTCGTGCTCGGCCTCGGTGTCAGCATGGTGCATCAGGTCGGCCCCAAGGAGCAGGGGATCGTCACCACGGTCGGCAAATATGCGCGCACTTTGCAGCCGGGGCTCAACTTCACGCTGCCCTGGCCGATCCAGAATGTTTCAGTCGAACCGGTCAGCACGATCCGCTCGTTCCGCATCCCTTCCGGGGGGCAGGAAAAGCTGATCCTGACGGGCGATCAAAACCTTGTCGATCTCAGCTATCTTATCCGCTGGAGCATCAAGGATCTGAAGCAATACAAGTTCCAGCTGGTCCAGCCGGATGAAACCATCCGCGAAGTGGCCGAAGCCGCCATGCGCGCATCGGTTGCCGAGCGCACACTGGATGAAACCTTCTCCGGCGCGGGCCGCGCGGAAATCGAACAGCGCGTGCGCGACAGGATGCAGGCCATTCTGGATGCCTATCGCGCGGGTATCGCGGTGCAAGGCGTCGAAATCGACAAGACCGATCCGCCCGAACGCGTGGTCGAAGCCTTCAAGGACGTTTCCGCCGCGCAGCAGGATGCCGATGCGGACATCAACCGCGCCCGCGCCTGGGCGCAGCAGCTTCGCGCGCAGGCCGAAGGGGAAGCCGCGGCCTTCGACAAGGTTTACGAAGAATACCGCCTCGCCCCCGAAGTGACCAAGCGCCGCATGTATTACGAAACGATGGAACGCGTTCTGGCCAAGACCAACAAGACGATCGTCGAAGCGCCGGGCGTCACGCCCTACCTGCCGCTTCCCGAAGTGAAGCAGCGCGCCGCCAAGAAACCGGCAGAGGGGCAGTAGGCGATGGAAGGTCTCTGGGAAAACTACAAGCTTCCCCTGATCGCCCTGGTGGCAGTGGCGGTGGCCGCGATGTCCAGCATCATCGTCGTGCCGGAAACGCAGCAGGCGGTCATCATCCGCACGGGGGAACCGGTGCGCGTCATCAACCGATTCCGCCCCAATGTGCCATACGGCAAAACGGGCGCCGGTATGTCGCTGCGCATCCCCTTCCTCGAATCCGTCCAGCGGGTCGACCGGCGGGTGATCGCGCTCGACATGGAACGCCAGCAGGTGCTTTCCGCCGATCAGCAGCGGCTTCAGGTCGATGCCTATGCCCGCATCCGCATCATCGATCCGGTGCTGATGGTCGAAACGGCGGGCACGGAAGATCAGGTGGTGGCCCAGTTGCAACCGATCCTGACCTCCGTCCTGCGGCAGGAATTGGGGCGGCGTTCCTTCGCTTCGCTGCTGACGGCGGAACGCGGCGATGCGATGACCAATATCCGCGCCAATCTCAACCGGCAGGCGCGCGAATACGGTGCACAGGTGATCGATGTCCGGATCAAGCGGACCGATCTGCCCGACGGCACGCCGCTGGAAGCCGCCTATACCCGCATGCAGACCGATCGTGAGCGTGAAGCCGCCACGATCCGGGCGCAAGGGCGCAAGGATGCGCAGATCATCCGCGCCGAGGCTGAGGCGCAAGCAGCCAAGACATATGCCAAGAGCTTCGGCAAGGACCCGCAGTTCTACGACTTCTATCGTGCGATGCAGAGCTACGTGACGACATTCGAAACCGGCGAGGGCGAAAGCTCGATCATCCTGTCACCGGACAACGAATATCTGCGCCAGTTCCGTGGAACGCGATGACTATTCAATTCCGGTTAAGGGCAAGGGGCCTGAATCCGGGGGGTGCTTCTTACCTGGGCCGTTTTCCGGCGGCCCGGTCAAACGAGAGGATCAAAGACCCGTGCGTTATGCTTATGGAGTAACAAGTGCGCTGCTGATCGGCGGCGCCGTGGCATCGCTGATCACCGGGGTTCCGGCTGGCGCGCAAGTGGCGCAGAACGATGCCAGCGAAATGCGGCAGGTCGTCCCCCGGGCTGGCGCGCCTTCGAGCTTTGCCGACCTTACCGAACAACTGGCGCCCGCCGTGGTCAACATCTCGACCCGGCAGCGGCTCAAAGTGCAGAACAACCCGCTCGCGCAATTGTTCGGCATGCCGGGCGGCGACAGTCCGCAAACCCGCGAAGCGCAATCGCTGGGATCGGGCTTCATCATTTCGGCCGACGGTTACGTGGTGACCAACAACCACGTCATCACCGCCGAAGGCCAGGGCGATGTCGAATCGATCACCATCACCATGCCCGATGGCAACGAATATCCGGCAAAGCTGATCGGGCGCGATGCCGCGTCCGACCTTGCCGTTCTCAAGATCGCGCGGCCCAAGCCGTTCCCCTTCGTGAAGTTCGGCGATTCGGCGCGCGCGCGCGTAGGTGACTGGGTGATCGCCATCGGCAACCCGTTCGGCCTCGGCGGCACGGTCACGCAAGGCATCGTGTCCGCCGTCTATCGCAACACCGGCTCCGGCGGCGCATACGATCGCTATATCCAGACCGATGCCAGCATCAACCGCGGCAATTCGGGCGGCCCGATGTTCGATATGCAAGGCCAGGTGATCGGCATCAACAACGCGATCTTCTCGCCTTCGGGCGGCAGTGTCGGCATTGGCTTTGCCATTCCTTCGGAAATCGCGCAGCCGATCGTGCAGAAGCTGATGAAGGGGGAATCGATCGATCGCGGTTACCTCGGCATCCGGATTCAGCCGTTGAACGACGATCTCGCCGCTTCTCTCGGCATCCCGCACAATCGCGGCGAATTCGTGCAGGCGGTGGAACCGGGCGGCGCGGCCGACAAGGCGGGCCTCCAGGCCGGCGACGTGGTGCTGAAAGTCAACGGGCAGGAAGTCACGCCGGACAAGACGCTGTCCTACATCGTGGCCAACATCGCACCCGGCACGCGCATCGCCATCGACCTCATCCGCGACGGCAAGCAACGCGCCGTCACCGCCGTGGTCGGCAAGCGCCCGAGCGAGGAAGAACTCGCCCGCCAGCAGATGTTCGATCCCGACAACACCCCGCAGGACAGCGACCGCGGCAGCGATAACGGCAGCGGTGTCGTCGAGAAGGGTCTCGGCCTGCAGATCATCCCGTTGACGCCGCAGATCGCGCGCCAGCTCGGCATTGGCGATGCGACGCAGGGCGTCGTCATCGCCGGGGTCGATCCCAGCTCCGATGCGGCGGCCAAGGGGTTGCAGCGCGGGGATATCATCCTCACCGCCAACTATAAGGCAATTGCCACCCCGGCTGATCTGCAGCAGGCGGTTTCCGCCGCCAAGAGCGCCAAGCGCGAAGCCGTGCTGCTGCGCATTCAGCGCCGTGGCGGCCCGGCCACTTACGTGCCCATCCGCGTGCGCTGACCGGCACGGCCCGGCTTTTCAGCCGATAAAAGAAGGGCGCGGGTTCATTGGAACCTGCGCCCTTTCTTCATTCCGTCATGCGCCTGTGGCCGTTCAGGGCAATGTGCGGGGCTGCGGCGGCAATGGTGGCGGGGGGCGTCCACCGCCCCGGCCGATATAGGCGCCGTTGCCACCGCCGTTGCGCCCCTCCGGCCCACGCGGTTCCATCGAACCGCCGATGGCCCGTTCGAGGAAGTCCTCGCTCGCCGCCGGTGGGCCGTTACCATTGCCCGGCTGCGGATCGAGCGGAGCGTTGGGATCGCGCACGCCGGGCTTCATGGAATCGCCCTGATTGTCGCTGTAGTAATAATCCTGATTGGGATCGCCGTAGAGATGTTCGTCATCCGGCTCCAACTGCCACTCCGGCAGCTTGAGATCGGTGTCGAACTGTTCCACCGGACGCTTGGCGACCGCAACGCGCATATAGGACGCGAACGCACGCGCCGGTGCCGTGCCGCCTTGCAGCCCCGGAACCGCCTTGGCATCGTCGCGCCCCATCCACACGCCCGTGGTGATGCCGCTGGAAAAGCCGAGGAACCAGCCGTCCTTGTTCGAACTGGTGGTGCCGGTCTTGCCCGCCACCGGACGGCCGATCTGCGCCGCCTTGCCGGTGCCGACATTGACCGCCGTCTGCAACAGGTCGGTGATCCCGGCCGCGACATAATCGGGCACCAGTTGCTGCGGCGTGGCGTTCTGATGCTGATAGAGCAGTTCACCCTTGGCCGTCGTCACCTTGACGATGCCGTAAGGTTCCAAAGAGGTTCCCTTGGCCGAAACCGAGGCGAAAGCGCGGGTCATATCGATCAGGCGCACATCGGACGTACCCAGCACCATGGAAGGATTGGTATCGATCGGCGTGGTGATGCCGAACCGCCGCGCCATCGACGCAACCGTGCCGAACCCGACCTTCTGCCCCAATTGCGCCGCCACAGTGTTCTTCGAATAGGCAAAGGCGGTGCGCATATCGATTGGCCCGGCATAAGTGCCGCCGGAATTGCGCGGGGTCCAGCCGTTGATCGTCACCGGCTCATCCACCACCCGGTCATCCGGCACCATCCCGGCTTCCAGCGCGGCCATATAGACGAACAGTTTCCACGCGGAACCGGGCTGGCGCATGGCGCTGATCGCCCGGTTGTAATTGCTCGACACGTAATCGGTGCCGCCCACCATGGCGAGCACGGCCCCATCCCGGTCCAGGCTGACGAGCGCGCCCTGCGCCCCCTTCGGCGCATTGGTCTGGATTGCCGTGGCCCCCGCATTCTGCAACTTCGGATCGAGCGTCGTCCACACTTCCAGCGGCTCATGCGTTTCGGGCAGCAGGATATCGAGCTGCGGCAAGACCCAGTCGGTGAAGTAACGCGCCGAATTCTGCCCCGCTTCGGGTTTCAGCCGGACGGTCGAAATATCGATGGCATCCGCCTGGGCCGCACCGATGGCGCCTTCCTGCTTCATCAGTTGCAGCACGACGTTGGCGCGTTTGACCGCCGCCCCGACATCGGCAGTGGGCGAGTAGCGCGATGGTGCCTTGACCAGCCCGGCGATGATCGCCGCTTCCCCGATATTCAGATCGCGCGCGGAATGGCTGAAGAACTTGCGGCTGGCGGCATCGACGCCATAGGCGCCCCCGCCGAAATAGACCTTGTTGAGATAGAGTTCGAGGATCTGTTCCTTCGAGAACTTCCATTCCAGCGCCATGGCGAGAATAGCCTCACGCGCCTTGCGGTCGAAGCTGCGGTTGCTGTTGAGGAAGACATTGCGGGCAAGCTGCTGGGTGATCGTGGATGTCGCCGCGATCCGCTTGTCACCCGTAAACGAGACCCACAGGGCGCGCGTCAGCCCCAAGGGATCGATCCCGATATGCGAATAGAAGCGCCGGTCCTCCACGGAAACCATCGCATCCTTCATCACTTGCGGGATTTCATCGGAGCGGAGCCAGCTTCCCGCGCTGGGGCCTAGAGTGAGAATCTCGGTCCCGTCACGCGCGCGCACGACGATGGTCTGCCCCGCAGCGGTTTCCTTCAACTCGTTGAAGCTCGGCATGGAGCGGGCGGCCATTCCCACCGCGACGCCAATCGCCAGCACGCACAAGAGGGCCAGCGACACCCCCCATATCAACAAACCTCGTAGCCAGCGGCGTTTCCTGCGCCGGGGCTGCGGCGCATCCGGCTTGCTGGGCTCGCGGCGCACATCCCGTCTTGCCATCTAGCGCGCTTACCTCAAATTATCCGGGCGAAAACCCGCACCAGCGAGCGGCCCTGCACAACGAACTTGTAACACAGCGTGAACGCGGGCGCGAAGCAGTGCCGCCAGCCCCCTTTAGGCCCTATGCCTTCGGTTTGAAATCGAGCGAGGCGCTGTTGATGCAGTAACGCAGGCCCGTGGGCTGCGGCCCATCGGGGAACACATGGCCCAGATGCCCTTCGCAAGCGGCGCACCGCACTTCGACGCGGACCATGCCATGCGCGGTATCGCGGTGTTCTTCCACCGCTTCCTGTTCCACCGGCTGATAGAAGCTCGGCCAGCCCGAACCGCTCTCATACTTGGTATCGGACGCGAACAGCAGTTGCCCGCACCCGGCGCAGCGGTATTCCCCCGCTGCCTTGTTCTTTTCATACTCACCGGTGAACGCGCGTTCCGTGCCTGCCTGCCGCAAAATATGATATTGTTCAGGCGTCAGCTTTTCGCGCCATTCCTCTTCGGTCAGCTCCAGCTTTTCGGCCATTTCGGTTCTCCTTTGCTGATGCGAATATGGCCCTGTCCGGCACCCGCGCAAGGGCATTGTGAAGCGGGTCGCCCGCAGTGGGCCAGAACGCTCAGGCGTTGGGGTCCGCGTAATGGCTGGGCGGCTGGATCACGTCCATCCGTTCGGCCAGCAGCGGGCGGAAGCTCGGGCGGCTTTTGAACAGCGCATACCAGCCCTTGGACTGTTCGTGCCCGTTCCAGTCGATTCCGCCGAGGTAATCGGCGACGGAAATCTGCGCGGCGGCGGCCAGATCGGCAAGGCTCATCTGCGCACCAGCCAGCCACGGGCGATTGTCGATCAGGTAATCGAGATAATCGAGATGGTCATGCGCCAGCTTCATCGCTTCGCGCAGCATGCGGGAATCGGGCGAAGTGCGATAGACCAGCCGCTTCTTCATCCGCTCGTGCAGCAGGGGGGCGGTCACATCGATGAAGAAATTCTCATCGAACAGGGCGACAAGGCGGCGGATTTCCGCGCGATTGACAGCGGACCCGTTGATCATCGGGTTCTTGTCGACCGTTTCCTCGAAATATTCGCAGATCGCCTGGCTATCGACCAGCACGGTGCCCTTTTCGGATTCCACCATCACCGGGGTGCGGCCCGCCGGGTTCAGATGGAAGAATTCATCGCGCCCATCCCACGGATTTTCCCGCCGCAATTCATAGCTCACGCCTTTTTCGCTGAGCAGCAGGCGAACCTTGCGGCTGAACGGGCAGAGCGGGAATTGATAGATTTGCCACATGGCGGCAACTCTTGCCGCAAGCCGCTGTGGCAGTCCACCGAGAAGTCGCGGAAATGCCGGTTAAAATCACATTTTCAGGCGGTTTTCAGACCCCGGACGCGTCGAGCGACTTGAGGCAGAGCGGCAAGGCTGCATCCAGCGCACCCTTTTGCGACAGATCGGATGCTTCTGCCGTCAACGCCGCCTTCACCTGTTCCCTGCTCCAGCCGGTATCCTCCATCACTTCGGCGGCGGCGCGAACGAAGTATTCCCGCCCCCGCTCACCCAGTTCGGGGTATTGGCGCACCCTGGCATCGCCATGCGCCTGGGCATCGGCCAATCGGGCGAAAGCGGCGGCGCAACGCAGCTTGAAATGCTGCGCGGGGTTCAACGCATCGGCCGCACCGGCGGCGGCAGGCAGCGCCATGGCAACGAGAGCGGCGGCGGCAAGACGTGTGATTTTCGGGCTCATCGCGCCGCTATATCAGAGAAACATGAACCGCAGCCCATCGTTTCACCCACGCCCGGCGATAACCCCGGCTAACGCGAAATTTCGAACACCGCGTTCTGCGCCCGCCAGTTGGCCCCGGCAGAGCCTACTTCCTGCCCGTTGGCAACGAACCAGCACCGTTCCGTCTTTACCCCCTTGGCCACCAGCAGATCGCGGAAATCGGCGATGGTCAGGTGGTGGATATTGGGCGTGTCGTACCAGCTATAGGTCAATTGCCGCGTCACCGGCATGCGCCCGCGCCACAGCAGTGCCATCCGCACGCGCCAATGGGCGAAATTGGGGAAGCTGACGAAAGCGCGGCGGCCCACGCGCAGCAGTTCGTCCAGCATCCGGTCCGGCCGGGCAGTGGTCTGCAAGGTCTGGCTGAGGATCGCGTAATCGAATGCCCCGTCCGGATAGAACGCCAGATCGCTGTCCGCATCGCCCTGGATGACGGACAGCCCCTTGCTTACGCACTGTTCCACCTTGGCCGGATCGATCTCCATGCCCCGCGCATCCACGCCCTTTTCATCGCGCAGCGCGGCCATCAACGCACCGTCGCCGCAACCGATATCGAGCACGCGCGAACCGGGCGCGACATGATCGGCGATCAGGGCTAGGTCAGAGCGAAGCGCGTTCATCGAGACATATCCGCGGCAAGCCGTTCCATTACCGTTTCCGGCCGGGACAAGGGCTTCCACCCCAGCTTGCAATAGAGTTCATGCGCATCGGCGGTGCGCAGCAGCCAGCCGCGCACGGCCCGCAGTTCGGGATGATCCTGCACATGCGCCACCATCGCTTTGGACAGGCCGCGCCCGCGATGCGCCTCCACCACATAGACATCGAGCAGATAGGCGAGCGACACATAATCCGTGACCACGCGGGCCATCCCCACCTGTTCGCCGCCATGGCGCACGGCCACGCAGAAACTGTTGCGGATCGCGCGGGTGACGGCATCCAGCGCGATACCTTCCGCCCAATAGCTGCGCGTGAGGAACGCATGCGCCGCCGCCGGATCGATCCGCGTCTGATCGTCGGTCAGTTCATATCCCTGGGGCAGCCCGCTCATTGGCCGAGGAATCCCGCCACCACACGGTCCAGCGCGGGCACATCGAGCAGGAAACTGTCATGCCCGAACGGGGCGGACAATTCCACGAAGCTGACCGGCGCACCCGATGCGTTCAGCGTGTGCACCAGCTTGCGCGACTGTTCCGTGGGATAGAGCCAGTCTGTATCGAAGCTGACCACGCAGAACCGCGCCTGCGTCTGCGCGAACGCTTCGGCAAGCTTGCCGCCATGTTCTTCTTCCAGATCGAAGTAGCTCATCGCGCGGGTGATATAGAGATAGGACTTGGCATCGAACCGGGCGGTGAAGCTCAATCCCTGATGCCGCAGATAGCTTTCGATCTGAAAATCGGCATCGAAGCCAAAGCTCTTGGCATTGCGGTTCTGCAACCGGCGGCCGAACTTCTGCGTCAGGCTTTCTTCCGACAGATAAGTGATGTGCGCGGCCATGCGCGCCACGGCAAGGCCCGCATCCGGCGCCTTGCCCGTGCCATAGTAATCGCCGCCCTGCCAGTCGGGATCGGCCATGATCGCCTGCCGCCCCACTTCCTGAAACGCGATGTTCTGCGCCGCCATCGTCGCGGTGCTGGCGATGGCCAAGACGCGCCGGGGGATATGCGGCCAGTTCGCCGCGAGGCTGAGCGCCTGCATGCCGCCCATCGACCCACCGACGATGGCGTGCAGCGTTTCGATGCCCAACGCCTGAAACAGCACCACATGCGCGCGCACCATGTCGCGAATGGTGAGAACCGGAAAACGCATGCCATAGGGCTTGCCATCGGGGGCCAGGCTGCTGGGGCCGGTCGACCCCATGCACCCGCCGATGACATTGGCGCAGATCACATGGAACCGGTCCGTATCGATCGGCTTGCCGGGGCCGACCATACGATCCCACCAGCCGGGCTTGCCCGTGATCGGGTGCGGGCTGGCGACATACTGATCGCCCGTGGTGGCATGGGCGACGAAGATCGCATTGTCCTTCGCCGCATTGAGCGTACCGTACGTTTCGTACGCGATCCGCGCGCCTTCCAGGCGCTGCCCGCCATCGAGCGGCAACGGTTCGGACAGTTCCAGCACGTCACTGGCGGTAATGGTCGCAGAGCCTGCCATCGTGCCTCGCGAATTGGGGGACGCGCCCCGCCCTGTCAATTGCGGCGCGTGCGTTTGGCTGGAATTTCCTGCAATGCCCGGTGCAGGATCGGTTCCGTGGGCCGATTTGGCCGGTCAAGAGCATCAATCTCTGTCAATTCACGCCAAACGGGGTTATGCGCCCGCGCGTGACTGACAAGCGCCCCATAGCCAAGCCCTGGATCGCAGCGATCCATGCCTATGTCCCCGGCAAGAGCAAGGCGGCGGACGGCCGTCCGCTGATCAAGCTTTCCGCCAACGAAAGCCCGCTGGGCACCAGCCCAGCCGCGCTCGCGGCAGCCGCCCATGCGCAGCCGGGCTTCCTTTATCCCGATCCGGACTCCGTCGCCCTGCGCGAGAAGATCGGGCAAGTGCACGGCATCGATCCCGCACGCATCGCCTGCGGCGCCGGATCGGACGAATTGCTCAATCTGGCGGCGCAAGCCTATGCCGGGCCGGGCGATGAAGTGCTGTATGTCCGCTATGGTTTTTCGGTGTACGACATCGCCGCGCGCCGCTGCGGGGCGACGCCGGTCGTCGCGCCGGACCAGGACTATGGCACCGATGTCGATGCCCTGCTGGCGCTGGTGAACGAAAAGACCCGCGTGGTCTTCATCGCCAACCCGAACAATCCCACTGGCAGCTTCCTGCCGCACGGCGAAATCGCCCGCCTGCACGCTGCGCTTCCCGCAGACGTGCTGTTCGTACTCGATCAGGCTTATGCCGAATATCTGCGGCCCGAGGATGACGATGGCGGGATGGAACTCGCGGCACGTCACGCCAATGTGCTGGTGACGCGCACTTTCTCCAAGATCTACGGCCTTGCCGGGCAACGGATCGGCTGGGCCACCGGCGCGCCGGACCTGATCGGGATGATCAACCGTATCCGCCTGCCCTTCAATGTCAGCAACACCGGGCAGGCCATGGCCGTCGCGGCGTTGGACGATCAGGATTTCGTGGCCCGTTCGCGCGAGCATAACCGCGCAGAACGCACCCGCTTCGTCGATGCGATCCAGGCGATGAGCAACCATGGCCTGCGCCCCTTGCCGAGCGAGGCGAACTTCGTGCTGATCCTGTTCGAAGGCAAGCTGACCGCCGAAGCCGCGCAGGAAGGTCTGGCGCAGCGCGGCTATGCCACACGCTGGCTGCCGGGGCAGGATCTGGCACAGGGCCTGCGCATCACGATCGGCACCGTCCAGCAGATGGACGATATCGTCGCGGGGCTGCGCGCCATGGCTGAGAGCGCGGGATGAGCTTCGGCAAAGTCACGATTATCGGGCTGGGTCTGCTGGGCGGATCGATCGGGCTTGCCGTGGCAAGCCATCTGCCCGGCACGGTGACCGCCGGCTACGACGCCGATCCGGCGGTGCGCAAGCGCGCTGGCGAACGCGGCCTTGCCGGCACGATCTGCGACAATGCCGCCGATGCGGTGAAGGATGCCGATCTGGTCATCCTCTGCGTGCCGGTGGGCGCGATGGGCAAGGCGGCGCAGGAGATCGCGGGGGCCTTGAAGCCCGGCTGCGTGGTCAGCGATGTCGGTTCTTCCAAGCAAAGCGTGCTGGACGCGCTCAGCGCCGCCCTGCCCGAAGGGACGGCGATCATCCCGGCTCACCCCGTGGCAGGCACGGAACATAGCGGCCCCGATGCGGGCTTCGCCTCGTTGTTCCAACAGCGCTGGTGCATTATCACCCCGCCCGAAGGCGCGGACCGGGCGCAAGTCGATGCACTGTCCGCATTCTGGACCGCGCTCGGGGCGAAAGTCGATGTGATGAGCCCGGGCCATCACGATCTGGTGCTGGCGGTGACGAGCCATTTGCCGCATCTGATCGCCTATACCATCGTCGGCACCGCATCCGATCTCGAAAACGTGACGCGCAGCGAAGTGATCAAGTATTCGGCGGGCGGTTTCCGCGATTTCACCCGTATCGCCGCATCGGACCCCACCATGTGGCGCGATGTCTTTCTCAACAACAAGGACGCCGTGCTGCAGATGCTCCAGCGCTTCACCGAGGACCTGACCGCGTTGCAGCGCGCGATCCGGGTGGGCGATGGCGATCAGTTGTTCGATCATTTCACCCGCACGCGCGCCATCCGCCGCTCGATCATCGAGGAAGGGCAGGACGACGACCGGCCCGATTTCGGCCGGGGCGATCACGACCGCTCCACCGCACCCGCCGAACCGCAGGCATAAGAGCGCACCGAACGCCCGCCGGGCGGATCACCCGTTCAGCGCGTTGATCGCGTCGTAAACCCGCGCTTCCATCGTTTCACGCGGGAGGCCGGGCGGAATGGGATCGCCGAAGCGCACGGTGATCGTGCCAGCCTTCTTCCACAGGCGGTGGTACAGTGGCCCGCTGTCGACCGCGACCGGCACCACCTGCAAACCGAGCAGTTTGTAAAGCCCGGCAAACCCCGATTGCAGCGGCGCCCGCTGTCCATGCGGGACACGCGTCCCTTCGGGAAAGATCACCAGCGGCCGCCCGGCATCGACACGGGTTTTCGCCGCGGCAATCATTGCCCGCAATGTCCGGGCGCCCTGGCTGCGCTCAACCGGGACCAGGCCATAGATCCGGGCCAGCCTCCCCCACCCCGGAATCCGGAACAGTTCCGCCTTGGCGAAGACAGCCGGACAATCGAACAGGTTGGGCGCATCCAGCGCTTCGAAAAAGCTTTCATGCTTGATCGCATAAAGCGCGGGGCCAGCGGGCCGCTGCCCTTCTTCCCGCACGGCGATACCCAGCAGATGGCGGGCGCACCAGCGATGCCATACGGTCCACGCATGGGTCAGCCGGATCAGCCCCTTGCCACCCCACAGCAGAGTGCACAGCCCCAGCAGCACCACGACCGCCGTCCCCGCATAGAACGCCGGATAGAATATCAGGCTGCGCAAGATCGCCATCAACGGCTCACCGCGTTCCACAAGCGGATGAGCTGGCTGGCAAGGTACTTGTTGTATTCGAGGAACAGCCGGCTCAACGGCAAGGGCGAAGGCACCGCATCGCGCAGCACTCTGACACCGTCGGGCAAATCATACCCCAGTTCCGCCGCCGCCCGGCGCATATGCCAATCCGCCGTGACCAGCCGGATCGAACGCACCTTGTTGGCCATCACCCAGTTGGCGGTTTCCTGCGCGTTGCCGCGCGTATCCACCGCATCGCTGCCGAGGGTTATGCAGCATTGCATCAGGCGCGGTTCGACCTTGTATTCGATGGCGAATTCGGCCGCTTTCACTTCGGGATCGACACCGGTGACGAGCAGACGCCTTGCATTCCCGTCGCGCAGCACTTGCAGCCCGCGGGCAATGCGCCCCCCGCTGCCGGTGGGAACCACCACCGCATCGGTTTTTTCCGCACCGGCCGGGCCGGGCAGAAAGTTCGCGAACCATACGAAACCGAAGGTCCAGATCAGGAAGACAGCGGCGAAAACCCGGCGGATCACAGCATTCTCCGCAGCGCGGCCAGCACGGTGAAACGCGCCGTCAATGTCGCCAGCATCACCCCGGCCAAGGGAATCGCCACCAGCAGCAACCAGTTCATCACTGTCAGTCCCCCGCCCGCAAGCATACCCGAATCGAGCGCGGCAAACTGCCGTGCCAATGCGAGAATAGCAATCAATCCGACCGCGAGCCCGGCAATTCCGCCCAGTACCGCGTCACGGGCGATAGACCGCTGAAAGATGCGCGCGATCTGCGAATCGGTGCCGCCCAGATGATGCACGATCTCGATCGTATCGCGATTGGTGCCCAATGCCGTGCGCGCCGCCAGCCAGACGGCGGCAGTGCTCGCCGCAGCGAGAAGCAGGATCAGCGCCAGCGCCAGATATTGCAGCGACCGGATGGCCGAAATGACGGGATGCAGCCAATCGGCCTGGGCATCGATTTGCGCCGCGGGCGCCGCCGCCTGCAGCGGCCCGCGCAGCTTTTCCAGGCGTTCGGGCGTCACCTGCCCCGCCAGCCTGGCATCGATCAGCGCTGGCAACGGGATAGCCTCGTCTCCCGGCTCGTTCGCGCCCAGCCAAGGCTCCATCAGCTTATCGAGTTCTGCCTTCGGCACGATTGTGGCGCTTTCGACCCCGGCGCTGTTGCGCAGAACCGTCAGGGCAGCGTGGGCCTGCCGTTCGCGCTCCGCCGGCACGGCCGCAACGATCTGGACCGTGATCCCGCCCGCAAGCTCGGCCCTGGCGGCATTGGCGACATTGTTGAGCGCCAGCGCCCCGCCCGCCGCGACCGTCGTCAAGGCGATCATGATCGCGATCACCCACGGCATCGGCCCGGCAAGGCGCGCCTGAGCCAGCAAGAGCCCGCCACGCATCCGATTGACCCCGGGCAGGTGCCGATGCAGGGCGTCGGTCAAGGTTACCAGCATGGTCATGGCGTAGCCGCCGGGCGCCGCGGCGGATAGCGTAGCGCCCCGGTCGGATCGCTGAGCCGGCCCTTGTCCAGCCGCATAATCAAAGGTTCGGATACTTTCTGCAACAGGTGCAGATCGTGCGTGGCGACCACCACCGTCGTTCCCAGCCGGTTCAGCGCCTCGAACAGCCGCAGCAGCTTCAGCGCCATATCCGGATCGACGTTACCCGTCGGCTCGTCCGCCACCAGCATATCCGGGCGGCCGATCACTGCGCGGGCGATGGCCACGCGTTGCTGCTCCCCGCCCGAAAGCGTGGCCGGGCGCGCTTCCGCCCGATCGGCGAGGCCGACCCATTCGAGCATGTCGGACACGGGCTTGATCAGGTCCTGCTCCGACAATCCCGCCACCCGCAATGGCAGCGCCACGTTATCGAACGCCGACAAGTGCGGCACCAGACGGAAATCCTGGAACACGACGCCCAGCCGGCGGCGGAAGGCCGGCAAATCATCGCGCGGCATGGTAATGAGGTCCGAGCCGAACATGCGGATTTTTCCGCGCGACGGCCGCTGCGCAAGGTACAACAAGCGCAGCAGCGATGTCTTGCCCGCGCCGCTGGCCCCGGTCAGGAAATAAAAGCTGCCGGGATAAAGTGTGAACGAGACATCGCTCAGCACTTCCTTGCCCATGCCATAGCGCAGCCCGACATTGTCGAACTGGACAATATCCTCCCCCTCAGCGCTCATCGGGGCCTGGTGTGAAGCGAATTATGCATTGCGATGGGGCTATAGCTGCCAATCGATGTGGAAAAAAGCCGTCTACCGCTATCACTTCATTGCGGGACACTTGTTGCCCGAAGTGCCGCATGCTTTACAGGCACTATGATCATTTCCTGCCCTGCCTGCACAACGCGCTATGTCGTCCCTGACAGCGCTATCGGCGTGGAAGGCCGCACGGTGCGGTGCGCAAAATGCCAGCACAGCTGGTTTCAGGAAGGACCGGAAATCGCCACTCCGGCACAGGCCCCCATGCCTGCGCCGCAAGCACCCGCACCGCAACCCGCCCCACCTCCTCCGCCACCGGCGGCGGTGGACCCGGATGCAGACATCGGACCGGCAGCACCGGCAGCGCACCCCACGGCGGATGCGGACCCCGTTTCGGAGCCTGCCGAACCCACTACGCCCGATGCACCGCCCATGCCGGATCCGCCGCAATTCGCGGTGCGCGAACCGGCCCCTGTGCAGGAAAGGGCAAGCCCCGCCGCAATGGACGAGACGGTTTCCCGTTTCGAGCATGAACCGCCCTTCCACCGTCGCCGCAATCGCCTGCGGATCTGGACAGCGGCGGCGGTGCTGTTCGCCGTGGCGGCTGGCGGCATCATCGGGGCGATCAGTTATTGGGGCCTGCCCGATTGGGTGCCGATCAACCGGCCGGTCTTCGCACCGGCAAATCCCAATCTCCACCTCAAGTTCCCGCCTGAAAAACAGGACCGCCGCACGCTCCCCAACGGCACGGAGTTTTTCGGCGCCAGCGGCGTCGTCACCAATACCGGGGCCACCGTCCAAACCGTGCCGCCGATCCTGATCGTGTTGCGCGATGCGCAGGAACGGATCGTCTATAGCTGGGAAGTCCCGCCGCCCAAGACCAAGCTCGCACCCGGCGAAAGCGTAACCGTGAACGAGGCGGTGACGGACGTTCCCCGTTCCGCCAGGTTCGCGGAAATCGGCTGGAAACCGAGCTGATCGCCCGCGCAATTGCGCGGTCTTACAGGATAATTCGAGGAATCTTTCCCCAATATGCTTTTGGGCGCTTGCAGGTCCCAAAGCCCTTTGCTAAGGGCCCGCTCCTACCCTGCGGGGCCTGGAAATAGGCCCTTTTCGATTATGCGGTCGTGGCGGAACTGGTAGACGCGCAACGTTGAGGTCGTTGTGGGCGAAAGCCCGTGGAAGTTCGAGTCTTCTCGACCGCACCATCACAGTCCGACAAGGTAACTGATTTTCGCCTTCGGGCACACTGCGCCCGCAGAATGACATAATTCCTTGGGGATTGTCGGCACGTCAGTTTCAAGGTGAAGCCAGAGACTTTCTGAAGGCCCGACATGAGGCCCAGAAATACGTCGGAATCTCTGTCCTCGAGAACCCGGCTTCACCTCGTTTTTGCTGGATGGGGTTACAGCGCAGGCAGCGAAGCCGAACTGGCGCTGCTGCTCGACGACCCAGTCGATGGCCATGTCACGGATAAGCACGCCCCCTGCGGGTGATATCCCTGGGATGAGAACCTTCTGCGATGGCTTCGACGATCCTGGGGCTCATCCATGACAAGCGAAGCAGCCGTACAGCTGGGTCCGGCATCGTCCCTCTCGCGTCGCGATCGGCCGGTCGGCCGCTTGCGCGGCGGCTCCTTCTTGCACACGTTTCCACAGGTCTTCATCAACGACGGTTTCGTGCTCGCCTTGGTACACCTTGTCGTTGTGCACGATCACACCGAGGTAGACCGGGTTCTTGAGCAGGTGGAACAGGCTGCCCCGTGCAAAGGGGATGCCCCCGCTCGAAAAGCAAATCCTCGACATTCCGCAGCGATAGCGGAAACCGCATGTAGAGCATCACCACCATCCGGATGACCTCTGGTGAGGAGTGGAAGTACCGGAACGGACTGGCTGGTTTGCGAGGACGGGGCATCACCCGCCCTACGCATCCCCCCTCATTCAAGCAATTCGGTGCAGTCCTTCTGACAGTGCCGTGACAGGTTCACCGGGAATCCCGCCGGTTCGGGGTTGGTCAGAAGGTGAGCCGCGCTTCGACACCGTAGGTTCTGGGCTCGTTGTAATAGGCGGAAACGACATTCGCCAGCCCGGTCCCCGCCAGCGCATACTGGAACACTTCCCACTGCGTGTTGGTGAGGTTCTTGCCCCATAGCGACACAGCGATCTTGGGGCCGTTGCCGATTGCGATATCGCCCAGAGTGACCCGGCCGTTAAGCATGACATAGGAACCGGTCTTGGGCGATGCGGCGCTACCCGTATAGAAGCTGCCCGAATAAATGGCGTCGACATGGGTCGACAGCGTCGTGCCGCCAAAGGGCGAAAAGCTGTGATCGAGGGCGACCGACGCGGAATTCTTGGGCGTATAGAGTACCACGCCTTCCTCGATCAGCCCACTGAACGGATTGCGATCCCCCACGGCCTTCCAGGAGGTGTAGGCATAGCTGCCCGTCAACGTCAGCTGGCGCGTGAGCCGCGCGGTGAGGTCGACTTCCACCCCCTTGATCGTCGTCGGATCGGGCGCGTTGAGCGTTCTGATCACCGACAGCGAGGCCGGATTGACGAAGTCCACCTGACGATCGCTGTATTTCGTGTGGTAAGCGGCCATGTTGAGCCGTGCCCGGCGATCGAACAGCTCAGTTTTCGCGCCGATTTCCCAGGTCGACACCGCTTCTTCCCCGAACTTGTCGAAGTTGGGCGCGCGTGAGTTCGCCCCGCCCGCGCGATAGGCGCGGCCCCATTTGACGTAGGTATTGACGGTGTCGGTCCAGTCGAACGCGGCGGTGAAGGCAGGATCGACACGCTTGGATGAAAACTCGAACGGAATATTGATCACCGCGCCGCTCGCCCGGGTTCGTGCGCCATGCTTGGTATCGTGGGTCCAGCGCAGCCCGCCGGTCAGGTGCAGCCGTTCACCCAGAATCGGCGGCGTATAAGTGGCCTGGCCGAAGACCGCCCGCGATTTGGCATGGAGGTCGCTGGCCCGTTCGGGAAAGTTGGCAGCGCTGAACGACACCGGCAACAGCGTGTATCCCGTGCCGTCCGCATTGAAGCGGGCAGAGAATGGGGAATAGGCCAGATCGTTGGCATCTTCCTTGAAATAGAAACCGCCGATGATGAATTTCAGATTCTCGAAGTTGCCCAGCAACTGGACTTCCTGGCTGAACTGGTTCTGGTGCATATCGGCGTAGCTAATGCGCGAGAACACGCTGCTGGGGGCATAAGTGATCGTCAGGTCGCCGCTGTTCGTAAACTGGTCCTGCGACAGCTTGCGATAGGCCGATATGGACCGCAGCGTCAGGTGATCGCTGACATTCCATGTCGCTTGGAGGCTGTGACCGGACACCTTGCCCACGCTGGGCTCCAGCGGGACGCCGACACGCCCTTCCCGCACCCGCTTGTCCTCGAGCGAGAATAGCGGAGGCAGGCGTCCGCCCGGCAGGATCGCATTGATCTGCGTATAGCCAGCCGTCGAGGCGTCGCGCGAAACATCGTATGAATAGAGGACATTCAGATTGGGCGCCGGCTCCCACATCACACTCACCCTGGCGCCCCGGCGATTGACTTCGTACCAGTCGTGGGCTCCGGCCAGTTCATTTTCGACCCAGCCGTCGCGCTTGGTCCACACGCCGTCCAGCTTGATGCTGAAGCCCGCGAATTCCGGCAAGTTCAAGTGCGCCTTGATGCTCCGGCCGTCGAAGTTGCTGACGCCTGCAGTCATGTCCAGGCCCAGCCGGCCGGTCGGCTTCTTGGACACCATGCTGATCGCGCCGCCTACGGCATTACGGCCGAACAGCGTGCCCTGCGGCCCGCGCAACACCTCCATCCGCTCGAGATCGAACATTTCAGAGCCCAGACCTTGCGAGCGGCCCAGATAGACCCCGTCGACATAGATACCCACAGTCGGATCGCGGCTGATCATCGCCGCATCGCCGGGATAAATGCCGCGCATGGTGACAGTCAGGGAGGACGGCCGCGCCTGAATAGGAACGATGCGCAACGACGGCACCGCGCCGCTCGCAAAGTCACTCAGAGTGGTAACGCCGCGCCGCTCGAGATCCTCGCTCCCCAGCACGGCGATGGAAATCGGCGTGCCCTGCAGCGATTCCTCGCGCTTCTGCGCCGTCACGATGATTTCCGATAGCTGAGCGCTGCCGTGTTCCGCCGGCTCGGTGAGCGATGCGGGCACCTCCTCCACGGTGGAGGCCTGCGCCAATTGCACCGGGGGCCTGCTGTCCGATATCCGGCTGACGCCTTCGGGGCGCTCGATCAGAATGACATTGTTCTGGTGACGATACTTGAGCCCGGTGTCTCGCAGGAGCTGATTGAGCGCGGCCTCGACCGTCATCGATCCGCTGATCTTGCGCGCGGTACGCCCCGCGACCATTTCGGGGTGAAACAATATCTGGCTTTGCGACTGGACCGCGACGCGATTGAGAGCGCTGCCCAAAGGCTGCGGCTCGATATTGATCTGCACGGCCTGCGCTTGCGCCGCAGGCGCCGCGCAAAACGCCATGGCGACCGCCGACACGCTGATACCCGCCCTGTAAACTGTATGCATTTTCCCCTCCATCGTTCTGAAGGGTATGATGCGGCTTGGGCGATCCCCCTCACCCCAGAGCCGAAAATTATTTTGCGGCAGGATCGGCCAGCACGATCTGCCGGTCGTCGGTCATCTTGATCTGCGCGATGCCATAGCTGGCCAGCGCTCGCGCGAAATCCTCCGCCATCCCGGAATGGAAGGTCCCACTGATTCTTTGCCGGCCGAGCCCCGGCTCCAGCACGATCGCGCGGCGGGAGGAAGCGTTGAATTCGGCCACCGCATCTACCAGGGGCGTATCGTCGAACACGATGAAGCCCTCGGTCCAGGCCAATGCCGGCTGGGTGGACTGATGCCGGATCGCCCAGCCCTTGCGATCCACCGAGAGTTCCGTCCCCTGGACCATCTCAATTGTCCGGCGCGCGGCCGGGGCTGGCGCCCGGGCGAGTTCGACCCGGACCTTCCCTTCCGTCAGTACCACTCTCATCCCGCCGTCCTGGCGGTCGTCGACGGAAAAGGCCGTTCCCACGGCATAGACCGATCCCAGGTCCCCGTGCACCACAAAGGGCCGCTTCGCATCCTTGGCGACCGTGAAGTAGGCTCGCCCTTGACGCAGGAAGACCTGCCGTTTCGCCTTTCCGAAGCGCACGGCGATAACCGTATTGCCATCCAGCACCACCCGGCTTCCGTCCTCCAAATCGGCGAACTTACGCTGGTTGCTGCCGGTCTGCAGGATTTCATCCGCGGGCCTCGCACCCTCCGGGCCGAAGCGGGGCATCGCAAGGAGCAGCAAGCCCAGCACGAGAGCCGCGGCGACCGCCGCAGCGGCAGGCAGAAAGTAACTACGCGAAGGCTTGCATGCGCGCTGCAAAGCGGCGGCTCTCGCTTCCAGCACCGCCGGATCGTCGGCCCAGCGGTCGAGCCGCTCGTAGGTCCCGGACAGTGTGTCGAAACTGGAACGATTGGCCGGATCCTCCAGCCAGAGGGCAAAACGCCCACGCTCCTCCAGCGTCATCCTGCCGGAGCGAACCCTAGCGAGCCAGTCCGATGAATCCCGATCCGTGGTCACTTCAAAATCCATCGCTCAACGGGCCGTTGCCGCGCGCGACAGCAGGCGCAACGCCTTGATCATATGTTTTTCGACCGCACTCAATGAAATGCCGAAATGCTGCGATATGTCGGAATATGTCATCTCTTCGAAACGGTGCAACAAAAACACATCCCGCGTGCGCTCAGGCAACGCCATGATGTCCTGCATGACAGCACGTAATTCTTCCTGCGATTCCAGGATGCGATCCGGGCGGAACGCGCCACCGTCCGGCATGTCCGTAAGGACATCTTCAGGGGCGTAGTGCCATTGCGGCCTGCGGCCTCTCGCCAAGACCAGATTGGCGGCGATGCGGAACACGTAGGCCGTGATATTCTCGATCGATGTCTGCGATTGCGATTTCGCGAGATTCAGGAACACGTCCTGCAGCACATCATCCACATCACTGGCAGGCACCTTGCGCGCCACATAGCGCTTGAGTGCCGCTCGCAATCTCGCTGCGGGAGGATGCATCTTCGTCACATCGTCGATAGGTCTTTCTAGCACAACCGAGCCTCGCCCAAATAACAAGCAGAACAGGGCACTCTGTTCGCCAGCTTAACCACGGGTGGTTGCAGGATCACGTCTGTCCCGAGATGCGAACTGCACCGGGCGAAATGGCTATCCACCCAGTCCAAACGCCTGTTGGCCTGTTCGTTTTCATGAGCGCCCCCATCCTCAGTGCATGGTGCAGTCTCATTATATTTATGGACTTCAATCTATAAATTGAATGTTCTGCACGTCAAGTAAACGTTGTATTTTGCCTCGACCACGCCGCGGAAATTTTACGACGACCACGGCTGAACAACTGCCCGGCTGACGCCGGTAGGATCAAGCGGAGTGGCTGAAGCCTTGCGTGCCGATATGCCGGTCGAGGTAGGCCATGACGAGGTCTTCGGTAATGTTACCGGGGGTGATTGAGAAGTATTCCCTGTCCCAGCAGCGCTTGCGGATGTGCTCGAACTCCTGCTGAATCTCGCCCAATTCCTCCGTTTCCAGAAATTTTTCATATATTCTATATACTTATTATAGGGCTACGATCTGTGTTCCGTCGGTGCACAACTCGATCGCTCTTCCTTCGAACATTGCGGAGAGGCGCCAGGAAGCATACCAGCTTCCGCGAACACCAGTGCCTGTAATATCCGAATCGCCATCGCCAAGATCATGGATGGGGGGCGCGAAATGCCCAAGAGTTCCTTTAGGCAAACCCTGTGCGAATTTGCGCCATCGTTCATTCAACGACGCTGGAGCCATGGCCATTCCTGTCCGCTCAAAATCCTGCAAAAAGCTCCGATGCTTCTCTGATCGCTACCACGCACAGATTGCTTGGGGGAAACGGCTATCCTGTCAGACAGTCAGGTCCCACGGGGGCGGGTCGAGGATGTTCTTCAGAAAATCGATGAACGCCATGACGGCTGCCGATGGTATGGGCGTTTTCTGGTGCAGCGCATAAATGGCAAGATCGGTGGGTGCCTGCCATTCGGGAAGGACGGGAACCAGCTTGCCGGACTTCAAGGCGGAATCGATATCCCACAGCGATCGCAAGGCGATGCCCACACCGCAAATCGCCAGTTCGCGCACGATTTCGCTGGAGTTCGTCCGAACGTGGCTTTTCCCGTCGACAATGCGGCGCTGGGGGCCGTTTTCCAGCCGCCAGGGCCATTGCCCATCAGCCGCGATCAGGCGGTGACGCTGGAGTTCGTTGAAATCGGCAGGCGCCCCATGGCGGGCGATGTAATCGGGGCTGGCACACAGGATGCGATGGTTTGCCGCGAGGCGCCAGGCATTGGCGTTTCCGGGAATGTCGGACGTGATGCGCACCGCGAGATCGACCCGATCCATATAGAGATCGACGTTTTCATCGGTCAGATCGAGTTCCAGTTCGACCAGCGGATACTGCTCGAGAAACAGGTTGAGCGCAGGCGCGATATGCAAACGGCCGAAGGATGTCGGGGCCGACACGCGCAAGGGGCCGCTGGGTTCGCTGCGGATGCCGATGAGCCTGCTTTCCGCTTCATCGATGGCCCCGAGAATCCGCTTCACATCTTCATAGAAGCGTTCCCCCGGCGCAGTCAGCACGAGCTTGCGGGTGGTCCGGTGAATGAGCCGCACTCCCAGCCGCTGTTCCAGCCGCGATAGCCGCTTGGACGCCATTGCGGGTGACGTTTGCAGCGCTCGGGCGGCGGCGGACAGGCTGCCCGCTTCGACAATCCGCGCAAACAACTCGTAATCGGAATCCTTCAAATTGTTTCCTTTTAGGAAAAAGTATTTGGAATTTTTATCGTCTTCCGGAGGAATAGCCAAGCGGATAGATTGCCTGCCGAGAGGTGATCATGTCGCTAACCATGCCGGAACCCGATCGGGCAACGCTGTCCCGCCGTGCTGAAATCGTGGCGGCCTTGCGCGCAATCGTCCCTGGCGAAGGCGTGATCGCGGATGAAGAAAGCCTGCGCCCATACGAATCCGATGGGCTGACGGCCTATCGCCAGCCGCCGATGGTGGTGGTGTTGCCGGAAACTACGGAGCAGGTGTCGCGCATTCTGGCGTGGTGCCACGCCAACAATGTGAAAGTCGTTCCGCGCGGCGCGGGCACGTCCCTGTCGGGCGGGGCACTGCCGCTGGCCGATGCGGTCCTCCTCGGCCTCGGGAAATTCAACCGCGTGCTGGAAATCGATTATCATGACCGGCTGGCCGTCGTTCA
>CAYXMY010000024.1:0-29822 GCA_964466155.1 uncultured Caenibius sp.
TTCAAGCAGAACTTCGCGCAGGTGACCAACCCGCCGATCGATCCGATCCGCGAAGAACTGGTGATGAGCCTGCTGTCGATGATCGGCCCGCGCCCGAACCTGCTGGGCCGCGATGCCGGGACGCACAAGCGGCTCGAAGTGATGCAGCCGATCCTGACCGACGAAAACGTCGCCAAGATCCGCTCGGCCGAAGAAGCGCTCGACAAGGCGTTCCGCACCGCGACGCTCGACATGACCTGGGCCGCCAGCACCGGCGCGGCGGGTCTGGCCGATGCGGTCAAGGACCTGTGCACCGCCGCCACCGAGGCGGTTCTGGCTGACAAGAACATCCTGATCCTGTCCGACCGTGCGCAAGGCCCGAATCGCATTGCCATCCCGGCACTGCTGGCGACGGCTGCCGTCCATCAGCACCTCGTGCGGCAGGGCCTGCGTATGCAGACCGGCCTCGTGGTCGAAACCGGCGAAGCGCGCGAAGTGCATCACTTCTGCGCTCTGGCCGGCTATGGCGCGGAAGCGATCAACCCATACGTCGCCTTTGAAACGCTGGAACAAATCCGCGTCGAACGGGAACTCGACCTTTCGGCCGAGAAGGTCCGGCAGAACTTTATCAAGGCCATCGGCAAGGGCATCCTCAAGGTCATGTCCAAGATGGGCATCTCGACCTACCAGTCCTATTGCGGGGCACAGATCTTCGATGCGGTCGGCCTGAACACCGGCTTCGTCGATCACTACTTCACGGGCACCGCGACCACGATCGAAGGCATCGGCCTCGATCAGGTGGCGGAAGAAACCGTGCGCCGCCATGCAGCCGCCTATGGCGACAACCCGATCTACCGCAAGATGCTCGATGTCGGCGGCATGTACCAGTACCGCATCCGCGGCGAAGACCATGCCTGGACCCCGGCGAACATCGCCAATCTCCAGCATGCCGTGCGCGGCAACGACTGGAAGAATTACGAAGAGTTCGCCAAGTCGATCAACGAGCAGTCGGAACACCTGCTGACCATTCGCGGGCTGATGCAGCTCAAGAAGGCGGACAAGCCGCTCGACATCTCTGAAGTCGAACCGGCCGCCGAAATCGTCAAGCGTTTCGCCACCGGCGCGATGAGCTACGGCTCGATCAGCTGGGAAGCGCACACCACGCTGGCGGTGGCGATGAACCGGATCGGCGGCAAGTCGAACACCGGCGAAGGCGGCGAAGATCCCAAGCGCTTCAAGCCGCTCCCCGATGGCGATTCGATGCGTTCGGCGATCAAGCAGGTCGCTTCGGGCCGCTTCGGCGTGACCACGGAATATCTCGTCAATTCGGACGATATCCAGATCAAGATGGCGCAGGGTGCGAAGCCCGGCGAAGGCGGGCAATTGCCCGGCGACAAGGTCGACAAGACCATCGGCAAGACCCGCCACTCGACCCCGGGTGTCGGCCTGATCTCGCCGCCGCCGCACCATGACATCTACTCGATCGAAGACCTCGCGCAGCTGATTCACGATCTCAAGAACGTGCAGCCCGCGGCGCGCGTTTCGGTCAAGCTGGTGTCCGAAGTCGGCGTCGGCACGGTGGCTGCGGGCGTGTCCAAGGCGCGCGCGGACCATGTCACGATTTCCGGCTACGAAGGCGGCACCGGCGCATCGCCGCTGACCAGCCTCACCCATGCCGGTTCGCCGTGGGAAATCGGCCTCGCCGAAACCCAGCAGACCCTGCTGCTCAACGATCTGCGCAGCCGCATCGCGGTGCAGGTCGATGGCGGGCTGCGCACCGGCCGCGATGTCGCCATCGGCGCGCTGCTGGGGGCGGACGAATTCGGCTTCGCCACCGCGCCGCTGATCGCGGCAGGCTGCATCATGATGCGCAAGTGCCACCTCAACACCTGCCCGGTGGGCGTGGCGACGCAGAACCCCGAACTGCGCAAGCGCTTCACCGGCGCGCCGGAACACGTCATCAACTACTTCTTCTTCGTGGCCGAGGAACTGCGCCAGATCATGGCGGAAATGGGCTTCCGCACGATTGAGGAAATGGTCGGCCGGGTCGACCGGCTCGACATGAAGAACGCCATCGCACACTGGAAGGCGCAAGGCGTGGACCTCTCCCGCCTGCTTTATCAGGTGCCGGTGGAAGCGGACAAATCGCTCCGCCACACCGGATCGCAGGATCACGGGCTGGACAAGGCGCTGGACGTCGAACTGATCGAAGCGGCCCGCCCCGCCATCGAAAGCGGCGAAACGCTGGTGATCGAACGGTCGATCCGCAACGTCAACCGCACCGTCGGCGCGATGCTCTCGGGCCGGATTGCCGAACGTCATGGCCATACCGGGCTCAAGGCGGAACAGCTGCGCATCAACCTGACCGGCGTTGCCGGGCAGAGCTTCGGCGCGTGGCTGGCCCATGGCGTAACGCTCGACCTCGTCGGCGATGCCAACGACTATGTCGGTAAGGGCCTGTCGGGCGGCCGGGTGATCGTGCGCCAGCCCGCCGGGCTGGACCGCGATCCGACCGAGAACATCATCGTCGGCAACACCGTGCTTTACGGCGCGATTGCCGGGGAAGCCTACTTCAACGGGGTGGCGGGTGAACGGTTCGCCGTCCGCAATTCGGGCGCCATCGCGGTGGTCGAAGGCACCGGCGATCACGGTTGCGAATACATGACCGGCGGGGTCGTGGTGGTGCTGGGCAAGACCGGCCGCAATTTCGCGGCGGGCATGTCGGGCGGGATCGCCTACGTCTATGACGAGGACGGCCAGTTCGAAAAGCTGTGCAATCTTGCGCAGGTCGATCTCGAACCGGTCGCCCCGCAGCCGAACGAAGCGGAAGGCCTGGGCCGCCCGCAACAGCGCGCCACCAGCATCGAGGACTACGGCATCGGCGATCCGCTGTATCACCATGCCGAACGGCTCAAGATCCTGATCGAACGGCACAAGCTGCACACCGGCTCCGCCCGGGCCGCCGCTCTGCTCGAAGATTGGGACAATGCGCTAACGAAGTTCGTGAAAGTGATGCCGCGCGATTATCGGAGCGCGCTCAAGCAGCTCGAAGCCGAGCGCAACGAAGCCGCCAGCGTGGCCGCGGAATAAGGATCAGGTTCAAGAACATGGGCAAGGAAACCGGTTTTCTCGAGTACGAACGGCACGACCGCGGCTACCTCGACCCCAAGGAACGGGTAGAGAATTACAAGGAATTCGTCGTTCCCCTGGCGGAAGGCGAACTGCGCACGCAGGCCGCCCGCTGCATGAATTGCGGCATTCCGTACTGTCATAATGGCTGTCCGGTGAACAACATGATCCCGGACTGGAACCACCTGACGTATGAAGGCGACTGGCGCGATGCGCTGGAAACCCTGCATTCGACCAACAACTTCCCGGAATTCACCGGCCGCATCTGCCCCGCCCCGTGCGAGGCGGCGTGCACGCTGAACATCGTCGATTCGCCCGTTACGATCAAATCGATCGAATGCGCGATCGTCGATCGCGGATGGAAGGAAGGCTGGATCGAACCGCAGGTTCCGGCCAGGCGCACCGGCAAGTCGGTGGCCGTGATCGGGTCCGGCCCAGCGGGCATGGCCTGCGCCCAGCAACTGGCGCGCGCGGGCCATTCGGTGACCCTGTTCGAAAAGAACGACCGGATCGGCGGGCTGCTGCGCTACGGCATCCCCGACTTCAAGATGGAAAAGCATCTGATCGACCGCCGCAAGAAGCAGATGGAGGCCGAAGGCGTCACCGTGCGCACGTCGACCGAAGTCGGCGTGGACGTGTCGTTCAAGTCGCTGAAGGAAAACTTCGACGCGGTGGTGCTGTCCGGCGGGGCGGAAGATCCGCGCGGGCTGCAGATCCCCGGCGCGGAACTGCCCGGCGTCCATTTCGCGATGGATTTCCTCACGCAGCAGAACAAGCGCAACGCGGGCGACGATGAAAAGACCGCCGCCCCCGACGGTTCGCTGCTCGCCACCGGCAAGTATGTCGTCGTCATCGGCGGCGGCGACACCGGTAGCGACTGCGTCGGCACCTCCAACCGCCAGGGCGCAGCCAGCGTCGTGCAACTGGAAATCATGCCCAAGCCGCCGGTCAAGGAAAACAAGGCGCTGACCTGGCCCGATTGGCCGCTCAAGCTGCGCACCTCGTCCAGCCATGACGAAGGCGTGGATCGCGACTGGGCCGTGCTGACCAAGCGCGTGATCGGCGAAAACGAAGTGACCGCGCTCGAATGCGTCCGCGTCGAATGGAACAACGGCCGGATGGAAGAAGTGCCGGGCAGCGAATTCACGCTGAAGGCCGATCTCATCCTGCTCGCCATGGGCTTCGTCGGCCCGCGCAAGCAGGGCATGATCGACCAGTCGGGCGTCACGCTGACCGATCGCGGCAATGTCGATGCCACCATGGCCGACTACAAGACCAGCGAAGACATGGTCTTTGCCTGCGGCGACATGCGCCGGGGCCAGAGCCTTGTCGTCTGGGCGATCCGCGAAGGCCGCCAGTGCGCCCGTGCGGTGGATGAAGCGCTGATGGGCGTGAGCGAACTGCCGCGCTGACCGGCGGTTTTGCCATACCGGATTCTTGCAGGGCGGCCTTCGGGCCGCCCTGTTCGCATGGGATGCGCCATCCGCTCTGGCCATGGACCACGACACAGGCCATGATCGCGGGCGATGCGCCGGATTTCATACCTGTTCCCGCTATGCAGCCTGTTCCTTGCCGGGATGGCCATGGCCGCCAGCCCGGTCGGGCTTTATCGTGGCAATGAAGGCCCCGAAGTGGCCGCCGAACTCGTCCTCCGTGCGGATGGGAGCTATGCCTATGCCCTGGCGGTCGGCGCGCTGGACGAGGAATCGCAAGGCCGCTGGGAAGAACGGGACGGAACGATCACCCTGATTACCGAACCCAAGCCCGTCCCGCCGCGCTTTGCCCCGGCTCCGCCTGCCACCGCGGATACCGGAACGCCGCCCTATCTTTCCGTCACCCTGCCGAATGGGCGCGGCCTGGCGGGCATCGATTTTGTGATTACTTGCGCAGATGAAAAACAGATCGCCGATTACACCCAATCGGACGGCTGGAATTTCGGGGAGGAACGCTGCGCCGTGCCGCAATGGATCGAACTGCGCGAACCGATCCACGATATCGCATCCGAACGCTATCCCATCGCGCCGGGCGCGAAAACGCTACATTTCATTCTCACGCCCAACGATATCGGCCATGTCGATCTGACAGGGGCCACCGTGCAAATAGCGGGAGATGTGCTGGTCCTCTCTCGCGCCGAAGGCCAGATCCACTTCCGGCGGGCAAGCGGCAAATAGCCGCCGCCTTTACAAGCGCCAGTCTATGGCACCCCGGCCATGCTCTTCCAGAAAGGCGTTAGCCTTGCTGAACGGCTTCGAGCCGAAGAAACCGCGATGCGCCGACAGCGGGCTGGGATGTGGGGAGCGCAGGATCAGATGGCGGCTGCCCGGCCCCAGTTCGGGGATGCGCCCCGCCTTGGCCTGGGCATGGCTGCCCCAGAGGATGAACACCGTCGGTTCAGGACGCGCGGCCACGGCGGCGACCACCGCATCGGTAATCGCATCCCAGCCGCGCCCGGCGTGCGATGCCGCCTGCCCCGATTCCACCGTCAGCGAATTGTTGAGCAACAGCACGCCCTGCTTTGCCCACCCTTCCAGATTGCCGTGGGCGGGCGGATCGATGCCCAGATCGGTGTGCAATTCCTTGAAGATATTGACCAGCGAAGGCGGCTGCCGCACCCCCTGCGGCACCGAGAAGCTGAGCCCATGCGCCTGCCCCGGCCCGTGGTACGGGTCCTGCCCCAGAATCACGACCTTGACCTTGTCCAGCGGGGTCAGTTCCAGCGCGTGCAACCGCTGACCCTTGGGCGGGAATATCCGCTTTCCAGCGGCCTCTTCCGCTTTCAGCCAGCCACCGAGACGGCGCGCCTCGGGCGTGGCCAGAACGGGTTGCAATACGGCTTGCCAACTGGGGGGGACTGCATCGCTCATGCCGCATGCCTAACCCTTTGCGCGCACGCTTGCCAGTTGGCGCTTCTACTCCTGCACAGATAAGGCCGGAACGGCAGCCATGCCCCGGACCCTTGCCCCCACCGGGAACGATCCCATATTTTTCCGGATCGCAGCACCCCGGAATGCGGTTTTTCCGCGGCTGGGGCATCGCCGGAATTTCCATTCGGCGCCAATCGCTCTAGGGGTAGGCCGTTTCATGGTGAATCGGAGCGACTCCGGTTTTTCTTTTGTTGCCGCGATTTTTCGGGCGGGCCGCTGATTCCACTGGCCCGGAATTCGCTCTAGGGAACGCAAATGGCTGTCTATTTTCACGAAGAAGATCTTCCCGCAGATGTGCTGGCACCGGGGCCGGTTGCTATCGATACCGAAACCATGGGCCTTATCACCCCGCGTGACCGGCTGTGCGTGGTGCAGATCAGCGACGGGCGGGGCGATGAACATCTCGTCCGCTTCCGCGTGAACAGCCCGTATGACGCGCCCAATCTGAAGGCGGTGCTGGCCGATCCGGCGCGGCTGAAGCTCTACCACTATGCACGGTTCGATCTGGCCGCGATCCAGCACTATCTGGGCGTGATGGCCGCCCCGGTCTTCTGCACCAAGATCGCCAGCAAGCTCACCCGCACTTATACCGACCGCCACGGGCTGAAGAACATCGTCAGCGAACTGCTGGGCAAGGATATTTCCAAGCAGCAGCAATCGAGCGACTGGGGCGCCCCGGAATTGAACGACGCGCAGCGCGAATATGCCGCATCGGACGTGCGCTATCTGCACCAGCTTCACGCCGTATTCGTCGAACGGCTGGAACGCGAAGGCCGTACGGACATTGCTCAGGCATGTTACGATTTCCTTCCGGCCCGTGCGCTGCTCGATCTGGCGGGCTGGCCCGAACACGATATCTTCAGCCACGAATGACCGGCGCAGCCCACCCGCGATGAGCATCCAGGCCGACACCATCCGCAACACCCGGCGCGAACAGGCGGCCCCCGGCGGGACGCACGATCGCATGGTGGCGTTGCTGACCAAGGTCCTGCCTGCCGCCATCGGCGTGCTGGTGGCGCTGATGGTGCTGCTGCCGTTCATCCCGCGGGGCGACATCAGCTTTCTGCTGGACCGCAACGAAGTGGCGCTGGTCCATGACCGGCTGCGGGTGGACGATGCGATGTATCGCGGGATCGATACGCATGGCCGGCCGTTTTCGCTGACCGCGGGCAATGCCGTGCAACGCAGTTCCGCCGTGCCCATCGTGCATATGGACGATCTCAAGGCCCGCATCCTGCTGTCCGATGGGCCGGCGGTGATCGCCGCCGACAAGGGCTACTACAATATCGACAGCGAAGTGGTGCAAGTGCCCGGCCCGGTCAGCTTCACCGCTTCGGACGGATACCGGATGGTGGCCCGCAATGTCGCCGTAAATCTTGCCGACCGGACCTTGACCGGCGACGGACGGGTCGAAGGGACGATCCCTTCGGGCACGTTCAGCGCCGATCATATCTCGGCCGACCTTGGCGAACGCGTCATTGCGCTCTACGGCAATGCCCGCTTGCAAATGACTCCCGGCCAGAAGATGAGGATGCCGCAATGAAGCGCACGCGCCACGCCCTGACTGCCCTTCGCCATGCCACGGCGGCTTGCGTTCTCACGCTGACCGCGCTGGGCGGGATGCAGCTTTATGCGCAGGCCATCAAAGGGCACGATTCCAAGGCGCCGGTGAACTACGCCGCCGACCGGATCGAACTGCAGGACAAGCAGGACCGCGTGGTCCTTTCGGGCAATGTCGATATCACCCAGACCGATCTCCGGCTCAAGGCCGCGCGGACGCTGGTCGAATACACCAACGCCGGATCGCTGCAGATTCAGCGGATCACGGCGACCGGGGGCGTCAATGTCACCCGCGGCACGGAAACCGCGCGCGGCAACGTGGGGATTTACGATTTCAACAACCGCACCATCACGCTGGTTGGCGATGTCGCGCTGCGGCGCACGACCGATACACTGAACGGGCAGCGGCTGGTGATGGACCTCAAGAGCGGGATTTCGACGGTCGACGGCAAGGGCGGCGCAGGCGGCAGCGCCAATGGCGGACGGGTGAGCGGCACCTTCAACGTCGCGCATTGAGGCGCAAAGCCCGCTGTCCGATTAGCAGCCATTTCGGCCATCCGGAAAACCCGTTTCGAACAGAAAGATAGGGCATCGGTTTCCGCACTTGCGGCTGCAACCGCCCCGCATCGCCGCCGCAAGTGCGCTGCAAAAAACATTTTCCTACACCCCCCGATGTGTGTAGCTGGATTCGGGTCTTTCGCCGCAATGCAGAGGGTCCGCCCATGTCATCTTCCATTCCCATTTCGCTGCCCGCCGGTTTCGCACCCGCTTTCGCTCTCGGCTATGCCGGGCAGGGCGGCGATCTCGCGCTTGTCGCTCCGTCCACCCCTTTGCCGGTACAAATCATGAACGAATCACCGGCGGAGACGGAGCAGCCGGCAATTCCCCCGCCGGAACCGCTCGAAGGCAGCGCGACCGGCACCATTCTCGTCGGCCCTTTCACGCCGCAGCCCGACAGGCCCGTCATGCTGGCCCTGTGGGGCGAATGGAGCGGCACGCTGCAACTCGAACGTGCGGCCCATTCCGGCGCGCCGCGCCTGCCCACCACCGTGGCGGGGGCGCCATGGGGCCGGTTCACCGGCAACGCCTGCGAAGCCGTGTGGAGCGAGAGCGAAGCGGGCGCGCAACTGTTCCTCTCCATCGCGGCCGCTTCCGGCACGCTCAACTACAGGATCGCGCAATGACCGCTTTCGATCTCATCGCGCGCGGGCTCGCCGCGCAGGCCCTCGCCCCCTGGCGTGCGGGGCCTTTTGCCGCGCTGGCCGAAGGCGGCCTCGCCACGCCCGAGGCCAGCCACATCCTGTCCTGGGACGCCGATCGGGGCGGCTTGTCATGGTTGCAGGTGGGCTCCGGCCTCAGCATGGCAGGGGGCACACTGACAGGCGACGGCGGCGGGACAAGCGCCCCCACCGGCTGGAGCAAATTAGAGCAGGTGCCCGCCGCCGGTCTTTCTGCGGCCACCTTCACGCACATCGCGCCCGATTACGCCGATCTGCTAATTCAGCTCGAAGGGGTCAGCCACAACAACCCGTCCAGCGCTTCGCTGCAACTGGCGCTGTCAGCCGATGGCGCCACCTACAGCAGCGCCGCCAACATCAGCACAACCGTCTCACAATCGGGGAGCTTCCATGGCGCCGTGCACATTCCAATGTGCCGCGCGAACAGCGGCATACTGTTGGCCTCGACGGCAAACCTGCTCACCTCACCCGGCCTTTCGGCCATAAGCAACAACGCGGCATGGCGGCTGACGGGCGGCATAGCGGCGGTCCGGCTGCTGCCTTCGGCGGGGGCTTTCGACGATGGCACCGTCACGCTCTACGGACGGTAGAGGGAAGCACCCCGGAACAGCGGCTTCAGCGCTTTTCCACCGCCGCGGCACGCGCGATTTCGGCCAGTTCCTGCGCCAGCAGCACTTCGGCGGCCTGATTGTTGGACAAGAGCGTGCGGTGCAGCGCCATCAGGCGTTGCACCAGCCGTTCCAGCCGCCGCCCGTGCCACCGGCGCAATTGCACCGCCAGATCGCGCTTGTCGCGGAAGAATATCCGCCGGGCGCGGGTTTCCTGTTCCAGCAGATCGCCCACATCGCCGCCTTGCCCCAATCGGGCGGCCAGCGCGGCCAGTTGCGCGGTGCGGCGTTCGAACGCCAGCAGCAAGCCCACGGGATTGAGCGAGAGATCGCGCATCCGCTTCAATTCGCCCGGCAATCGCCCGGTTTCGCCCGAAAGCACCGCATTGACCAGCGGCATGAAGCCGTCTTCCTCCGTCTTCGCGCCGATGGCGTCCAGCGCTTCGGCATCGGCGGTGCGCGGGGCCTGCGCGTTAGCATCGAGATAGAGCGCCAGCTTGGTCACTTCCGATTGCGCCAACCGCACGTCGAGCCCGGCGGCGCGGGCAATGCGCTCCGCCAGATCGCCGCCCAGCCGCACCCCGGCGGCATCGGCCATCTGCCGCACCGACGCGGTGACGGAAGCGAGATCGGGCGGATAGAACATCGCCACCAGGCAATCGTCGCGCCCTTCCAGCAATTTGGCGGTGCGCGATTTATCGGTCGCGGAGGTGGCCACCACCAGCACCGGACAGGCCGCACCTTCGCCCGCATCCTTGGTTTCGAGCAGGATTTTCACCGCATCGTGCGCTTCGTCCCCCGCCGCGCGGATCACGATATGGCGGTTGCCGCCGAACAGCGAAGTGGAACGCGCCTCGTCCCCCAGCCGCACCGGATCGCGGCGCAGATCCCCGCCGGACAGTTCGACCTTCTCCCCCGGATCGTCGAGCATGGACACGATCTTGTCCGCCGCGGCGGAAGCCCCGGCTTCATCCTGCCCGCAGAAGAAAAACACCCCGCATTGCCGCGCCGCCTTGGGAGCGGTGCCGGCAAAATCGCGCTGGGTGGCTTTCACTGGGCGGCCTTCTGTTCCATATTTCGCAGGCGCAGGCCGACATTGGTGACGATGCGGTCGGCGATTTCGGTCGCCAGATTTTCGCGCGCGGTCTGTTCTGCGGCGATCACGGAATATTCGGAACTGACGACATCGACCCCCGCATCGGACCCGGCGGTGGCGTCCAGCACCGTCTGGCCGCTGGCCGAATCGACCAGTTGATAGCGCGCGCGCAAGGTGAAGTTTTCACGGCTGATCCGGTCGTCGCTGAGCAGGCCCAGCCCGGTGAGGTTTTCGTCCAGCTTCACATGCAGCACGTAACGGGTGGCTCCGGGGCTCACACCGCCGGGCGCCAGCCGGTCCCGCAAGGCATTGCGCACCAGCCAGCCCGCGCGCCCTTCGATGGGGGCCACATCCACCGCGGCCAGCCCGCGCGCCACGCTGCCCTGGCTGCCGCCCGCATACATCGGATGCAGGCCGCAGGCCGACAGCGCGGCCGCGCCCAGAACCACCAGCAAGGCGGCTGGCCGCTTCATGCGACGATATTGACCAATCGATCGGGCACCACGATCACCTTGCGCACTTGGGCTCCATCGAGCGTACGCTGCACTTTCTCGGACGCCAGCGCAAGCGCCTCCAGCTCCGCCTGCGGCAGGCCCTTGGCCACGGTCAGCGTATCGCGCAGCTTGCCCTTGACCTGCACCGCGATGGTCACTTCGTCTTCCACAAGCAGCGCGGGATCGACTTCGGGCCATGCGGCATCGGCCACCAGCCCCGCGTGCCCGGCCTGCGCCCAGGCTTCTTCCGCCAGGTGCGGCATCATCGGCGAGGCCAGCAGCAGGATCGTGCGGATCGCCGCCGAACGGCTGGCCGAAGGGGCCGCCTTGTCGATGGCGGAGGCCAGTTCGTAAATTCGCGCCACCGCCTTGTTGAACGACAGCGCCTCGATATCGTCGGCCACGGCCGCCACCGTCTGGTGGGTCTTGCGGTCGAGCGCCTTGTCCTCGCCCCCGGCCGCCGCATCATAGAGGCCGAACAGCCGCCACAGGCGCTGGACGAAACGCGCGCAGCCTTCGATCCCGGCTTCGGACCACGGCAGGTCGCGTTCCGGCGGGCTGTCCGATAGCATGAACCAGCGCACCGCATCGGCGCCATAACGAGCCACGATCTCATCCGGGTCGACGACGTTCTTCTTCGACTTGGACATCTTGATGACCCGGCCGATTTCGACCGGCGCGCCATCGGCCACCAGCACCGCACCATCGCCGGTGCGGTCCACTTCCGCCGGGCTGAAATAGACCGGCTGGCCGTTCTGCGAGTCCACTCGCGAATACGTCTCGTGCGTGACCATGCCTTGCGTGAACAGGCTGGCGAACGGTTCGGCAAAGCCGATCTGGCCGATATGCTGCAAGGCGCGGGTCCAGAACCGGGCGTAGAGCAGGTGCAGGATCGCGTGCTCGATCCAGCCGATATACTGTTCCACCGGCAGCCACTTGGCCAGTTCCTGCGGATCGAACGGGCGATCCGCCGGTTGGCTGGCGAAGCGCAGGAAATACCACGAACTGTCGACGAACGTGTCGAGCGTATCGGTCTCCCGCTCCGCCTTGCCGCCGCATTGGGGGCAATCGACATGCTTCCACGTGGGATGGCGCAACAGCGGGTTGCCCGGAGTCGCAAAATCGACATCTTCGGGCAGGACGACCGGCAATTGCGCCTTGGGCACCGGCACGATGCCGCACGCCGCGCAATGGATGAACGGGATCGGCGTGCCCCAATAACGCTGGCGCGAAACGCCCCAGTCGCGCAGCCGCCACACCGTCTTGCCCTGGCCCCAGCCTTCGCTTTCGGCGCGGCCGATGATCGCGGCCTTGGCTTCGGCCACGCTCATCCCGTCGATGAAGCCGGAATTGACGATCACCCCGTCACCCGCTTCGGCTTCTGTGCCGAAGGGCTTGTCCGCCTCGGCGGCGTTTTCGGCCACCACGCGCAGGATCAGCAGGCCGTATTTGGTGGCGAAATCGAAATCGCGCTGGTCATGCCCAGGCACGGCCATGATCGCGCCGGTGCCATAATCCATCAGCACGAAATTGGCGATGTAGAGCGGCAGATCAGCCCCGGTGAACGGGTGTTTGGCGGTGATCCCGGTGTCGAAACCCAGCTTGTCCGCCGTTTCCAGTTCCGCCGCGGTGGTCCCGCCCTGCTTGCACAGCGCGATGAAGTCCACCGCCGCCGGATTGGCTGCCGCCACGCCTTGCGCGATCGGATGATCGGCCGCGACCGCGACAAAGCTGGCGCCGAAAATCGTATCGGGCCGCGTGGTATAGACTTCCAGCCCTTCGCCGTTCGACAGCGTGAAGCGGAATTGCAAGCCCTGGCTCTTGCCGATCCAGTTTTCCTGCATCAGCTTGACCTTGTCCGGCCAGTTTTCGAGGCTGCCCAGCCCGTCGAGCAGGTCCTGCGCGAAATCGGTGATCTTGAGGAACCACTGGCTGAGCTTGCGCTTTTCCACCAGCGCGCCCGAACGCCAGCCGCGCCCGTCGATCACCTGTTCGTTGGCCAGCACCGTCTGGTCGACCGGGTCCCAGTTGACCGCGCTTTCCTTGCGATAGACCAGCCCGGCGGCATAGAGATCGAGGAACAGCGCCTGTTCCTGTCCGTAATAGTCCGGCTCGCACGTTGCGATCTCACGGCTCCAGTCGAGCGCGAAGCCGAGACGCTTCAACTGCGCTTTCATGTTGGCGATGTTTTCGCGCGTCCATCCGCCGGGATGCACGCCCTTTTCCATGGCGGCGTTTTCGGCGGGCATGCCGAATGCGTCCCACCCCATCGGGTGCAGCACTTCGTAGCCGCGCATCCGCTTGTAGCGGGCCAGCACGTCGCCCATGGTGTAGTTGCGCACGTGGCCGATATGGATGCGCCCCGAAGGATAGGGGAACATTTCGAGCACATAGCTCTTGGGCTTGGGGCTGTCGCTGTCGGCCTTGAAGCTTTGTGCTGCTTCCCAGGCATGCTGCCAGCGCCCGTCGGCCTGCGACGGGTCAAAACGGTGTTCGCTCATGGGTCCTTATCGTCCGCGCGGCATCAGCCGGCGATGGCCGACCGCCGCAGTTCGCGTGCCTTGGTCAGAATGATGTCTTCCAGTTTCTGGATGGTGGCCGCTTCGACCGGGGCTTCCACCCAGGTCCCGCCGCCTACGACCACTTGCCGGGCGGCGGACACGCGCAGCGCGTCGGCGCGCAGATCCTGATCGAGGATGGTGACGGTGACTTTCATCCGTTCGGCCGGATTGCGCGGGTTGGCGTACCAATCGGTCACGATCACGCCGCCGTTGCTGTCCGTCTGCAGCAGGGGCATGAACGACAGCGTTTCCAGGCTGGCCTTCCACAGATAGGCATTGACCCCGATGGTGTTGATCTTGGCCGCAGCGAGATCGGCCCGGGGGCGTTCCTTCTTGCCGCACGCCCCAAGGCTGGCGAGCGCGGCTGCAACGAGCAGGGCCTGGCCCGCACGGCGGGCGAAATGGGTGCTGGATGTGCTGCTGGCAATATTCAAGACCGTCTTCCCGTATCGGAGGGGGCGAGAGCCGCGCGCGGGCTTTCGCCTGTCATGGGTTTGCCTCTATAACCCACGCGCGAGCCTCGGCAAGGGTCCACAATGCAGCCAGACGGCAAAATCGGCGCGTACGGCCCGCATTTCTCACCGGGCCTGCGGCGCGACAGGCGTCCTTTCTGTGTGTTCGTTGCAACACTCCGCAAAAAGGACGCGAATCATTTGCGGCGAGGCTGGAATCATGGGGGGAAAGCATTATTATGCCCATTGAAGAGCAGAATATGCGGATGACGTGGCCGAGTCGCCTTAACCGGGCAATCCGGCACCGCCCCGGATACGGCTCGGGGGCTACCCCTGTTACGGGGTAATGGAAGAAAGATGTTGAGGGTATGAGCAGGGCACGCAAAGCAGGGTTACGGGGCGGGATTACCGCTGCCGTGCTGTGCGCGGGTCTCGGGCTTGCCCTTGCGCTGCCCGGCACCGGCCTCGCTTTCGGCGGCGCTCCGCAGTTCGCCAGCCATGTCAGCGTCGTCGCGCGCGGCAGCTTCGCCTCCTTCACTCCGGCATCGGTCGATCCCCGGCTCATCAAGCTGCTGGAAGAACGCCGCGGCAATGCCGGGCGCCTGATGCGTTTCACTCCGGCGGGTGCGGCCAACCGCCCCGACCGTTCGGTCACGGTCGCCGTGCGGATCGATGACAATGTCGCCCGCGCCATTTCCGTGCACTCGGCCATTTCGGCGGTGCAGGGCAAGCCCGGCCTCGGCACGATGCTGATCACGCCCACGCGTTACGATCTCGGCATGGCACGCGATTATCGCAGCTTCGCCCAGCCGTTGCTGCCGCCCACCGAACTGCGCAAGATCGACAACATGCCCGATCTGGCCACCTTCAAACCGGGCAAGAGCGAATCGGCAGGCAAGCCGTCGCGCTTCAGCGCGCATGTCGAAATGGAAGAGCGGGGCAATACCGGCCGTGCGCCCCGCACTTTCGAATCGGTCAGCGGCCCGCGTCTCGATGTCGGCGGCAGCTATCGCCTGACGCGCAACCTCGATCTGACGGCGGGCGTCCGCTATTCCCAGGAGCGTGATCGCCTCGATCCGCTGACGGAAGGCACGCAGGATAGCCAGGCCGTTTACGTGGGCACCCAGTTCCGTTTCTGATTCGGGACAACTTTTCAAAAAAAGCCAGCCCTAACCGTCTATGCGCGCTTGCTGCGCCATAGCGCATTGCATAGTCTCGCTCTGTTGGATGCAAGAGAGAGGAGGCCTTTATGAATAGGGTAGCTATCGTTACGGGCGGGACGCGTGGCATCGGGGAAGCCATCTGCCTTACCCTGCAGGCGCAGGGCCGCACGGTCGTGGCGAACTATGCCGGGAACGATGAAAAAGCGCGGGCCTTCACCGAAAGAACCGGCATACCCGCCTACCGCTGGGACGTGGGCGATTACGAGGCGACCCAGGCCGGATGCCAGAAGGTCGCGGAAGAGATCGGCCCGATCGACATTGTGGTGAACAACGCCGGGGTCACGCGCGATGGCGTGCTCCACAAGATGGACTGGCAAGACTGGAACGAAGTGATCCGCATCAATCTGGGCGGCTGCTTCACCATGGCCAAGGCCACTTTCCCCGGCATGCGCGAACGCGGCTGGGGCCGGGTGGTCAATATCGGCTCGGTCAACGGGCAGGCCGGGCAATACGGGCAGGTCAACTACGCCGCCGCGAAATCCGGCATTCACGGTTTCACCAAGGCGCTGGCGCAGGAAGGGGCGAAGTTCGGCGTGACGGTGAACGCCATCGCCCCCGGCTATATCGATACCGACATGGTTTCCGCCGTGCCGCAGCCGGTGCTCGAAAAGATCATCAGCAAGATCCCGGTGGGCCGCCTTGGCAATGCCAGCGAAATCGCACGCGGGGTCGCGTTCTTCACAGCGGAAGATGCGATGTTCGTCACCGGATCGACCATGTCGATCAACGGCGGCCAACATATGTATTGATGCCGGGAACGAAGCGCCAGGGCCGCCCTGGCGCTTCTCCCTCGTCCGGCCGAACCGGACAGACAGCGCCATGGACACACCTTATCATCCTCCCGTCAAACGCTCGGTCGAAATCGCCGGGCACAAGACCTCGATCAGTCTCGAACCGCTCTTCTGGGAACGGTTGAAGCTGGCGGCGGCGCAGCTGGAAATTCCGCTCAACGCGCTTATCGCGCAAATCGATGCCGAACGGATTCAGGCGGAAACCCCGCCCGGCCTCGCCGCGGCGGTGCGCCTCTGGCTGTTCAGCCAGACCATGCGCGAGGCAACCGCCACGGATACCCCATAAGGGCCGGGCGATCAGTACGTGGCGGGCGGATCGCTCGCCGGGAAGCTTTCATCGGACGTTTCGTCTTCCTTGCTCCACGGGCGGGGGGACTTGTCACGCATCGCCTCAGGCCCGGCATCGCGGATCTGGGCGAAATTTTCCCCATCCGTCTGGCCGGGGGCGAACGCTGCCTGCCCGCAGCTATCGCTCTGCCCCTTGTCCCCGAAAAGATAGCGATAACCGGCATACCCTGCCGCCGCGACGGCAGCCAGTTTGAGCAAGCGCATCGTTCCAATCTCCTGTGCCTGCCATCTTCAACGAGTGATGGCGGGAAAAGGTCCGGCAATCGCAGCCGGGCGGTTCAATCCCCGCCCACGCGCTCCACATTCGCGCCGAGCAGCGAGAACTTTTCTTCCAGCCGTTCATACCCGCGGTCGAGGTGATAGAGGCGGTGCACCACTGTCTGCCCTTCCGCCGCCAGCCCGGCGATGACCAGGCTCATCGACGCGCGCAGGTCCGTCGCCATCACTTCGGCCCCGGTCAACCTGGGCACGCCATGGACGATGGCGGTGCGGCCCGAAGTTTCGATATGCGCACCCATGCGGTTGAGTTCGGGCACATGCATATAGCGGTTCTCGAAAATCGTTTCGGTCAGGACGCTGGTTCCGTCCGCCCGGCACAGCAGCGCCATCAACTGCGCCTGCATATCGGTGGCAAAGCCGGGATAGGGCGCGGTGGACAAGGTTACGGGGTGCAGCGGGCCATCGGCATAGATGCGCATCCCGCCCGGGGCTTCCTCCACCGTCACGCCCGCGCTGCGCAGCGCCTGCACCGTGGCGTCCATCTCCTCGAAATTCGCACCGGCGAGGGTAATGTCGCCCCCGGTGATCGCCGCCGCGCAGGCATAGCTGCCCGCCTCGATCCGGTCGGACATCACGCGATAGGTCGCGCCGTGCAGGCGGTCGACGCCGTGGACCGTCAATTCCGAAGTGCCGATCCCTTCGATCTGTGCGCCCATCGCGACAAGGAGGCGGCACAGGTCGACGATTTCCGGTTCGCGCGCGGCGTTGTGGAACGTGGTCTTGCCCCGCGCCAGCACCGCCGCCATCAGCGCGTTTTCCGTCGCCCCGACCGAGACCACGGGGAAGCTGTAGCGCCCGCCGGGCAGCCCGCCATCGGGCGCAATCGCGCGGACATAACCGGCGGTCAGCTCGATCTGCGCCCCCATCGCCTCAAGCGCTTTCAGATGGAGATCGATCGGCCGGTTGCCGATGGCGCAGCCGCCGGGCAGCGAAACGGTCGCTTCCCCCGCACGGGCGAGCAGCGGCCCGAGCACGAGAATCGAAGCGCGCATCTTGCGCACCAGATCGTAAGGCGCGGTGGTGGAGGTGATCCGCGTGGCCTGCAAGGTCATCACCCGGCCGAAATCCTCCGGCCGCGCGCCCGCGATGGCCGTCGACACGCCGAACTGGTTCATCAGGTGCTGGAAGCCATCGATATCCGCCAGGCGCGGCAGATTGCGCAGCGTCAGCGGCTCGTCGGTCAACAGCGCGCAGGGCAGCAGGGTGAGAGCGGCGTTTTTCGCCCCTGAAACGGGAATCGTACCGGCAAGACGCTTGCCGCCTTCGATGATGATCTTGTCCATGTATAGCGTTTAGCGCGATTTTAGGACTGAGCAAGGCAGTGTGCGGTTGACGCCATACATTGTCCCTTCATAACCGGAACCTGCATGACAAAACGCAAACCCATTCGCAAAGCCGTCTTCCCGGTTGCGGGCCTCGGCACACGTTTTCTCCCGGCCACCAAGGCCATTCCCAAGGAGATGTTGCCGATCATCGACCGGCCACTGATCCAGTACGCGGTGGACGAAGCGCGCGAGGCCGGGATCGAGGAAATGATCTTCGTCACCGGGCGCGGCAAGACATCGATCATCGAACATTTCGATATCGCGTTCGAACTGGAAACCACGATGCGGGAACGGAACAAGGACCTGTCCATCCTCGCGCCGACGCAAGCCACCCCCGGCGATATCATCGCCGTGCGCCAGCAGGTTCCGCTGGGGCTGGGCCATGCGATCTGGTGCGCCCGCGCAATCGTGGGGGAAGAACCCTTCGCCATTTTCCTGCCCGACGAACTGATGATCGGTGCGCCCGGCTGCATGAAGCAGATGGTTGACGCTTACGCGGAAGTGGGCGGCAATCTCATCAGCGTGCTGGAAGTCCCGCACGAAGCGGTATCGTCCTATGGCGTGATCGATCCGGGCGAAACCTTGCCCGGCTTCGACGGGCGGCTGACGGAGGTGAAGGGGCTGGTGGAAAAACCACCGATCGATCAGGCCCCGTCGAACAAGATCATCTCGGGCCGCTACATCCTCCAGCCCGAAGTGATGGACGCCTTGCGAATCCAGGAAACCGGCGCGGGCGGCGAAATCCAGTTGACCGACGCCATGGCGAAGATGATCGGCACCCAACCGTTCCACGCGGTGACGTTCGCCGGCCGCCGCTTCGATTGCGGCAGCAAGGTCGGCTATGTCGAGGCAACCCTGGCGCTGGCGCTGGAACGCCCCGACATGGGCGGCGAAGTGCGCGCCCTTGCGCAGCGGCTGTTACAGGGCTGACCGTTTCCTGCGTTTCAAGCGGGATCGCTCTCAATTGAACGCAATGGACGCGTCATTCCCGCGCACCATGACATGCCCTCGAAAGGGCGATAGCGGAAATGACAAGGCCCGGGATTGACCCGGGCCGCGTGGCATTTCGATTGTCTGGAGAAGGCCGTTATTCGGGGCCGCCCTTGCCCCCTTCGCCGCGAGCGAGAGCGAAAGCCTGCTGAGCGGTGGTTTCGATCATGTAGGGAATGGGATTGACCGCTTCACCCGCCACGCGAACTTCGTAATGGAGGTGCGGCCCGGTGGAACGGCCGGTCGAACCGACATAGCCGATCAATTGGCCCTTCTTCACTTTCTGGCCGGACGACACGGCATAGCCGGAAAGGTGGCCGTAACGGGTTTCAAGGCCCGCACCATGTTCGAGCTGGATATAGTTGCCATAGCCGCTGAACCATTGCGCCATGGCGACAGTGCCATCGGCGGTGGCGTAAACAGGTGTGCCGGCAGGCTCGGCGAGATCGACGCCTTTGTGCGCGCGGCGGCCGCCCAGCACGGGATGTTCGCGCATGCCGAAATCGCTGGTCAGACGCGCGCCTTCCACGGGCATACGCGAGGGAACGGCGACAGCGGGGGCAGCAGTGGCAGAGGACGAATCGAGCTGCTTCCAGCTTGAGAACAATTGGCGGAACTGCGCATCGCCACCGGCGAAGGCGGCGTCATCGGCTGCATGGGCGGGCATTGCCGCCATCATCGTCATTGCGCCGCCAAGAAGCGTCAGGGCAGAAACGAGCTTTTTTGCGATCGCGCGAACCATGTCTCGACGCAACGTCCTCTTTATTCCGGCATCCTGCGACGCCGGGATGATCCCGTATTCGAACCCGCAAGCAGGCCCGCAATGCTATAGTCGAGATGGTTCGGATCCCCCCGCCCTCTCGTCACACGGATGTAACGGGAATTTTCACGGGCAAGCAATGGCAGCGTAGAATTCTCGCGACAAACCGGCAGCGAGGCGCGCCGAGTCGTTGAACGGAGGCTTCAGCGTTCCGTGAAAATGCCTGCCGACCAAGGTTTTCCAGTGGGATTCCGGGGCTATGCCGCGTGCCTTACACCAGGCGATGAAATGAGTTGTGCCGAAGCGGACATGGCGGATTTCGTCGTCAAGGATTCGCTGCAATATCCGGACCCCCGCCAGATCGCCCGCCGCCCGCACCCGGTCGAGCGTGGCCGGAGTCACATCCAGCCCGCGCGCTTCCAGCACCATCGGCACCACCGCGAGGCGCGCGGCGGCATCGTGACGCGTTTCATGCGCGGCTTCCCACAGCCCGTCATGCGCGGGCAGCGCGCCATAAGTGCTGCCGAGCCTGCGCAAGTGGCGTTGCAGAATGGCGAAATGCATCGCCTCGTCCGCCGCGACCGCGAGGAAATCGCCGACGAATGCCCGCCCCATTTCCGCCCCGAAGCGGCCCGCCATGTCGAGCGCGAGATCGATGGCGACGAATTCGATATGGGCCAGTGCATGCCACAGGGCGATCCGCCCCCGTTCCGAGCCGCCCTTGCGCCGCCTGGGCATGCGGCCCGGCGGCAGCAATTCCGGCTGTTCTGGCCGCGCCGGGACATCGGGCATGGCCGTGTCGAACGCCCATTCCAGCCGCCCCAGCCGCCAGTCGCGCGCCACCGCACGCGCGGCCATGGCCTTGCGATGAGGATCGGCGGTGAGCAGCGCCGAACGGATCGCGGCGGCAACGGAACGGGGCATGCAACGGGCCTGAATGCGCCTTACAACGCCTTGGCCGCTTCCAGCACTTCGGCCGCGTGGTCTTTCACTTTCACTTTACGCCAGACGCGCGCGATCCGGCCTTCGCCGTCGAGCAGATAAGTCGTCCGTTCCATCCCCATGTAGGTGCGGCCGTACATGTTTTTCTCGACCCAGATCCCCAGCGCATCGGCCAGGCCATTCTCCACCGGATCGGACGCCAGCGGGGCCGCCAGCCCATGCTTGGCGATGAATTTCTGATGCTTGGCGGGCAAGTCCTTGCTCACCCCCAGCAGCGCGACCCCGGCCTTGGCGAAATCGCCCGCCAGCTCGCTAAAATCCTTGTTTTCGGTGGTGCAACCGGGCGTGTCGTCCTTGGGATAGAAGAACACCACCAGCGGCTGCCCCCGAAAATCGGACGGTTTCACCGTGCCGCCTGCGGGTTTTTCCAGCGCCACATCGGGCATCGCATCGCCGGTATCGGGGCGGTTAGGCATCGTCAATCTCCAGTATCTCGCCAAATGTATCGTGCCAGGCGCCCGCCACGCAGCGGCGCGCCTCGGCCAGCCGGGCCAGCAGTTCCGCTTCATCGCCGCAGCCGCAATTGCGCGCAAGCGCCGATGCCGCGGCGGGCGGGGGCATCGCGGCGTCCGGGGCCAGCAGCCGCGAACCGATCAGCAGCCGGGTCATGAGCCGGTGCGCCTCCGCCAGTTCGGGCGGCAGCAGCCCCGCCACGATCAGCGCATCGCGCGCACCGAACAGATCGGGCGAAAAGCCGATATGATCGCGCAATTGCAGGTAATGGATCAGGAATTCGACATCGACCAGCCCACCGCGCGCCAGTTTGGCATCCAGCGCGCCTTTCGCCTGCTTGTGCGCCGCCATTTCGCCGCGCATGGTCAGCACATCGTGCTTCAGCTTATCGGGATCGCGATCCCGGCCCAGCACGCCGCGGACGATTTCCGAAAGCTGCGCCTTGCCTTCGTCGGAGCCGTAGAGCGGGCGGGCGCGGGCCAGCGCCATATGTTCCCAGGTCCAGGCATCTTCCCGCTGATAGCGGGCGAAGCTTTCGAGGCTGACGGCCAGCGGCCCCTGCGCCCCCTGCGGCCGCAGGCGCGTATCGACTTCGTAGAGTGCCCCTTCCGCCGTCGGCACGCTGAGCGCGGCGCTGACGCGCTGGGCCAGGCGATTGAAATAGAGCGTCGCCCCCAGCGGGCGGCCGCCATCGGATTCACCCCCGGCCCCATCGGTGAAAAGATAGACGATATCGAGATCGGAAGCATGCGTCAGCGCGCCGCCGCCGAACCGGCCCAACCCCATCACCAGCAGGCCGGAGCCGGGCACTTGCCCATGCGTGGCGGCGAATTCCTCGCACGCGGCATCGGCGCAGACGTGCAGCGCCGCTTCCGCCGTGCGCGCCAGCGCTTCTGCGATTTCCAGCGGATCGTGCGCCGCTTCGATCAGTTGCACGCCCAGGGCAAAGCGCACTTCGCCGACCACGCGGCGCACCCGGTCCAGCCGCGCCTGATAATCACCGCCATCGTCGCAGCGAGCCATCAGTTCGGCCAGTTCCTCCACCGTTCCCGGCAGATCGAGCGCGGTGGTATCGATCAGCGCATCGAGCAGATCGGGCCGCCGGACCAGCGCTTCGGCCAGCGGCGGGGCCAGCGTGAGGATGCTGACGACCTGTTCGAACAGCCCCGGCCGCGCTTCCAACAGGCGAAACAGGTTCACCCCTGTCGGCAATTTAACCAGAAAGGTTTCCCAGCGCAGCAGTGCCGCTTCGGGATCGGGCGCGGAGGCCAGCGCGGCCAGCAAAGCCGGTTCGATTGCGGCGAATGCCGCCCGCGCGGCATCGCTGCGCAAGGCGCGGATGCGTCCGTCGGTCCAGCTCAAGACCCGTTCCGCAACTTCTTCCGGATTGGCGAAGCCCAGATGGCCGAGTTGCCCGGCGAGCGCGGGCGGCGCACCTTCGGCAGCCGGAACGGCCCCGCTCACCACCGCGCTCTGCCCCGTCTGTTCGAGCAGGGCATCGAACCGCCGCCCGACCGTGTCGGTGATATCCGCCAGTTCCGCCAACAGTGCCGCGCCATCGGGCAGCCCATCCAGCCGCGCCACCCCGTCGATGGCCGCCGCATCCTTGGGCAGATTGTGCACCTGATGATCGGACACCATCTGCAGCCGGTGTTCGACCGCGCGCAGCCGGTCGTAGCTTTCACCCAGCAGGCGCGCATCCTCTGCCGCGATGATCCCTTCCGCCGCCAGTTCATCCAGCGTCGCCCGCGTGCCGCGCTGGCGCAGCGACGGGCGGCGCCCGCCGTGGATCAACTGGTGCGTCTGGGCGAAGAATTCGACTTCGCGAATGCCGCCACGCCCGCGTTTCAGATCGAAGCCCGGCCCCGGCACAGTCGGCCCGCCGTAATGCCCGCGAATCCGCCCGATCAGCCGCCCGATTTCCTCGATCGCCCCGAAATCGAGGCTCTTGCGCCAGACGAACGGACGAATGGCGGCGAGAAAATCCTCCCCCATCGGCACATCGCCGGCGGAGGAACGGGCGCGGATGAACGCCGCCCGTTCCCATGCCAGGGCAGAGGATTCGTAATGCGTCAGCGCCGCGCCGAGCGAGATCGCCAAGGGTGAAACTTCGGAGGCCGGGCGCAACCGCAGATCGACCCGGAAGACATAGCCATCCGCCGTCATGTGCGAGAGCATTTCGACCACGCGGCGCGCCACGCGCTGCGCCGCTTCGCCCGATTCGTCTCGTTCCCGCCGGGGCAACACTTCGGGATCGTAGATCAGGATCGGATCGATATCCGAGCTGTAATTGAGCTCGCCCGCGCCGTGCTTGCCCAGCGCGATGGCGAAGAACCCCGCCGGATCGCTATCGGGCGCGCGTTCGCGAATCGCCGCCGCAATCGCGACATCGAGCGCGCGGTCGGCAAAGCCCGACAATCGCGCCATCACTTCGGTGAGCGAAAAGCCCCCCGCGAGATCGCCGATGCCCAGCGCCGTGGCCAGCGCCCAGCGTTCCAGCCGCAGGGCCACCGCGGGATCGTCCGCCCCGTTGCCCGCCTGCGCGGCATAGGCCAGCGCCTCATCCGCCTGCCCGGCGGCGAGCAGCGCCGCAAGTTCCGGCTGCCGGTCCAGCCCCAGCGTCAGGAACGGGGAATACGCCCGCGCCCGCGCTATCGCCCCCTGCCAATCTGCGTCCCGATCTGCGCTCATCCCCACGGCCTGCCCCAGCAGACGCGCAAGAGCAAGAGGGGCGCTTGTCGGCGGGCCCTTCCCCCCCTAACAAGCCCTTGTCGCTAAAGCGTGAATGCCGCGCAAGGAATGCCGCCCGATGACCCGCCTGCTGATCGCCATGCTTGCCGTGCTGGGCCTTGCCGCCTGCGCCGGTACGGCGGGCGCGCCGCGCACGGCTGGGCCGCCGCTGCCCACAGTGCAGCCGGGCACAATTGCCGTGGAAACCTTGAAGGAAGTGACGCAGACGCTTTCTTCCGACGCCTTCGAAGGGCGCGCGCCGGGCACGGCGGGGGAACGCAAGACGCTGGACTATCTGGTCAAACGCTTTGCCGCCGCCGGGCTCAAGCCCGGCAATCGCGGTAGCTGGTTTCAGGATGTGCCGCTGGTCGAGATCGCCGCATCCCGTTACGATCCGCTGGTCATCGCCGATCCGCGCCAGCCGCCCGAAGATGCGGAGCCGCTGCGCTACGATTTCGGCACCGACTGGGTCGGCGTGACCTACCGCCCGGAAAAGCGCATCGACCTGAAACAGAGCGAACTGGTCTTCGTCGGCTATGGCATCAATGCCCCGGAAAAGGGGTGGAACGATTATGCCGGGATCGACATGCGCGGCAAGACCGCCGTGATCCTCGTCAACGATCCCGATCACGGGCAAAACTGGCTCGAAGGCATCTTCGGCGGCAAGGCGATGACCTATTATGGCCGCTGGACCTACAAGTTCGAGGAAGCCGCGCGGCAGGGCGCGGCAGGTGCGCTGATCGTCCACGACACCGGGCCAGCCGCCTATGGCTGGAACGTGGTCCAGGCCGGATGGAGCGGCCCGCAATCCTACGCCGTGCGCGACGATGGCGCGAAGGGCGAAGCGCTGGTCAACGGCTGGCTCCAGAAAGATGTGGCGAAAGCGATTTTCACCGCGGCGGGCAAGGATTTCGCCGCGCTCGCCAAGGCCGCCACCCGGCCCGGCTTCAAGCCGGTGAAACTGGGGCTGACCGCCACCACCGGCTTCGACAACGCGATCCGCCGCTATACTTCCAAGAACGTGATCGGCCTGCTGCCCGGCGCCCAGCGGCCGAACGAATATGTCCTATACACCGCGCATTGGGATCATCTCGGCCATTGCCCGACGGACGAAACCGGAGACGATATCTGCAACGGCGCGGTGGACAACACCACGGGCACGGCGGCGCTGGTGGCATTGGCCGAAGCTTTCGCCAAAGCCGGGCCGCCCGCGCGCAGCGTGGCGTTTCTCGCCGTGACCGCGGAAGAACAGGGCCTGCTGGGATCGGATTACTACGCCACGCACCCCGTGTTCCCACTGACGCAGACAGCGGGCGGGATCAACATGGATGCGCTCTCGCTGGCAGGCCCGGCCTATGATGTGACGGTGATCGGCTACGGCAAGTCGCGGCTCGACGCCTATCTCGACGCCGCGCTCAAGGCGGAAGGGCGCACGGCCAGCCCCGACCGTTCGCCCGAAAGCGGGTTCTATTACCGGTCGGACCATTTCAGCTTCGCCAGGCGCGGCGTGCCGATGCTCTATTTCGATGGCGGCCTCAATCTCGTCCACGGGGGGCGGGGGGCTGGCATGGCCTATGACAAACAATATACCGAGCACCGCTATCATTCCCCGCGCGACGAATACGATCCCGCCTGGGACTGGAGCGGGGTGGTGCAGGACGTTCAGCTCAACTATCTGGCCGGGCGCATGCTGGCCGAAACGCATGAATGGCCCAACTGGAACAAGGGCGATGAATTCCGCCGCATCCGCGACACAAGCTGCGCCGCCCATCCGGGCGGCTGCTGATACAGGACAGACGATGAACGACACCGCGTTTCGCATGCCACCCGAATGGGCGCCGCAGGATTGGCTGTGGATCGGCTTCCCGCACGATCCGGAAGAATGGCCCGCATCGCTGCCCCGTGCGCAGGAACAGATCGCCGCCTTTGCCAGCGCCGTGGCCGAAAGCGGACAGGAAGTCCGCTTGCTGGTGCGCGACGAGGCGAACGAAGCCCGCGCGCGCAGTCTCGTCAGCGGCAAGGTCACGCTGGAACGGCGGCGCTATGGCGATGTCTGGCTGCGCGACACCGGGCCGCTGGTGGTGCGCGGCGCTGCTGGCGCGCGCGTGGCGCGGCGCTTCGGCTTCAACGGCTGGGGCGAAAAGTACCTGATGGATGGGGATCAGGAAATCGGCGCGGAACTGGCGCAGGACGCCGGGCTGGACGTGACCGTGGCCGACTGGATTCTGGAAGGCGGCGCAATCGATGGGGACGGCACCGGGTTGGTCGCCACCACCGAACAATGCCTGCTGAACCCCAACCGCAACCCGCACCTGTCCCGCGCGGAGATTGAGGAGCGGCTGGCGCGCGACCTGAACTTTACCCGCGTGCTGTGGCTGGGCGATGGACTCATCAACGATCATACCGATGGCCATGTCGACAATCTCGCCCGCTTCGTGGCGCCGGGCACGCTCGCCCTGCCCATGGCAACCGGGGCGGACGATCCCAACACCGCGATCTACGCCGATGCCCGCGCGCGGGCGCAGGCTTTCGGCCTGACGGTGCGCGATGTGCCGTCACCCGGCCGGATCGAAACGAACGGGCGCGTCGAACCGGCAAGCTACATGAATTTCACGATCACCACCCGCCTCGTCGTCGTGCCCACGTTCGGCTCACCCCACGATGCCGATGGCGTGGCGGCAGTGGCCGCGCTGTTCCCCGACCGCGACGTGATCGGCCTGCCGGGCGACGCGGTGCTGGCGGGCGGCGGCGGTTTCCACTGCGCCAGCCAGCAGATGCCAAGCGCGGCGGGCGACGCCTAGGGCGAATACTCTACGTTGCCCCACTGTAGCGCGGCGCGACGTTCTAGAATCTTTGACAAGACCTTTTAGAACATCGCGCCGCTCTCCTAGCGCGTGATAATCAACTCCCGCGCTGGTGTCACCTTGCCGCTCACCCGATAGTTGAGTCCGACCTCCTCGATGGCGAAGCCCGAGAAGATTTCCCGGATCATGGGCGTGTCATTGATCGACATGATGAAGCGGCCCTGAGAGGTTTCTAAGAGGCCTCTCAGAAGGTCGAAATCAGCCTCTGAGAACACCCCCGCGCCATAGTCTGTCTCGTTACCGTGATAGGGCGGATCGAGATAAAAAAGCGCGCCCGGCATGTCGTACCGTTGAATCAACGAACCGTATGGCAACTGCTCTATCACCACGCCAGACAGGCGGCGTTGGAGCCGCCCCAGCATCGGTTCCAGTTTCTTCAGGTCCAACCGGCCGGGCTGGCCACGGCTGACACCGAATGTCCGCCTCCGCACGTGCCCGCCGAATGCGAGCCGTTGCAGAAGGATGAAGCGGGCCGCGCGCTGGATATCCGTCAGGGTCGAAGGATCGACGCGCAGCTGCCGCATGAACTCGGCCCGGCTGGTTACTTGCCCCGCCAGTTCGTCCAGCAATGCAGGCAGATGATGCTTGGCGATGCGGAACATATTCGCGACATCACCCGAAAGATCGTTGATGACCTCGCATTTGGGCATGCGCACACCCATTCCGCCGCCCTGGTCCCAATCTTCCATCAGGTTCGCGAGCAGGTGGGTGGCGAGCGTGCCCGCCACGCCGTTGGCGTTGATCTGCGCGAAGAACTCTTCGAACCGCTTCCAGAAGCGATCCAGATCACGGTTGCCCGTGCCGCCGCTGCCCGTATTCCCTGCGGCCGGTGCCGTGGGCGCGCTGGTGTTGTCGATCGACAGCGCCGCCTCGGCCGCCAGCAGGTCGGTCAGCTTCTCGATCGCCTCGCGCACGCTGACCACGTTTTCGTTAAGGTCGATGAACTGCCCGGCCTGCGTTTTCAGTTCGTCCAGCTGCTGTTCGGCGAGCGACTTGCCCTGGTCGGCCGCGCTGATCGCGCTGTCGACATAGCGCGTCACTTTCGCCTGGGCGCGATAGATATCGTAGATATCCTTCCCAACGGGAAGCGCGTTGATCGCAGCTGCTATTTCTTTGGCGGAGGCAATCGCTTCGGCTGTTATCGAGCCCGCTTTGTCGCTCATGATGGCGCGACAATGTTCAAGAAACGTGTCGCCCCGCCTTAATTCCGAATTGCGATACGCTATCCAGAACCCATCCACTTCGTCTTGACCCAGACCGTGGAGGCTCATCATTTCAGTAAACCCGGCGATGATATCGCTCACAACAGGAAGGTTCGCAGCGGGGACCCTGCCTGCGAAGAGAGCTTCGTTGGCAACGGTGAATATGCTGATGAATCCACCGCTCATTTGAGCCCACCATTAAGACGGTGCGTCGCAAGTGCTTCCCGCCTATAACGGGGCGATGTTGACAGTTTGTAATATTGCTCGTGGTAAAGCGAAGTGACGCGATGAAGCGGAATATCCAACTCATCTGCGATCCCCTCAGCCGTCGGCATGATCGATCGGCCATGGAGCAGAAAGCTTACAGAATGGCGCGCCAATCCCTTTGCCTTCTCGAACTTTGCGAGCGATCCGAAGCGCATTCTCAGCTGCGCTTTGATCTCTTCGGGATGAAGAGGGGGGTTCATTGATACCTCTATGCTTACAACTGTTAACATCAATGATGTTTGTTAGCGAATATGTCAACAGTTGAGCGAGAGATTCTCGAAATGCGCGAGGCGTTGGGCGCCCGAAATGACGCCCATCTTGCGGAGTTGCTTGGTTATACGCGCGCCAACGTCGCTACATGGAAGCGGCGAGGCAAAGTGCCGGATGCAGCGAAGGCAAAGCTAAAGGCCCTCGCTCCATACAGTAGGCAAGGGCGCGAAGCGGCAGGCCGATATGAGGAGTTTAGCCCTGAAACACGTGCAAAGGGATTATGCTTAGCGATCTACCTCGCGCCCTCTCTCGATGCGGTTAAGACTAAGCGATTTTCAGAGATCGAGTACGGCGGCGTGTTGGACCTTTACGCGGGCATTTTTCAGCAGATCAGGCTCGCTTGTACTGAAGAAGTCGCCCAAAGAATGGTCGAGAGCGATGTCCAAGCTGTTACCGCACTAGAAAGTTTGGTGCGCGAGGATACAAATGACCTGTATGATCGCGTGTTATCGCGCGCCATGTGGTGGCGTTATGGAAGCAGTGATAAGTAGGAGCGCCTGAGTTGGGGGGTACGTTGCTAAAAATAAGACTAATTTTCTATTCACTTGGCCTTTTGGTTTGTAGTGATGCAGCATTCGCCACCACCGCCCAGGAAGCTGCGAATGCTGCGGCTGTTTATCCGCACACGATCACGCCAGATGAGAAGACCGTCTTCGAAAGTGCGGTTCGGCGGGAATTGAAGGACCCGGATTCAGCGCGCTTTCGCTGGAACCCTGAGGTTAACGACAAGGGGGTCTACTGCGGCTTCGTCAACGCGAAAAACAGCTACGGGGGCTACACCGGCTTCAAGCTCTTCATGCTATTCCATGACTTCGACCGCGAAGGCAAACTCGTAGCCATGATGCACGTTGAAAAAGTCTTTTCCCCCACTCGCAACGGCACTTCCATTGGCGATGCCGTCAACGCCCAGATGTGCGCGGAGAAGGGCTATAATCTCGCTGCCGATCAGGCGCAGGATTAGGTCCGTAACGAGGCATTTGCGGGTGTCCTGCCACACTATCTCCCGCCTACTGTTCGCCCTATAAGGACAGCCGCAAGGGGTGAACCCTAAGAGCATACAAGGCGGCTGGCGCATGGTGAGGTTCGTAGCCGCCCGGCCTGAAAATTGTGTCCCAGTTCCGGCAGCCGGACGCACATTAAATTATGTGTTCCCCGCCGCGTGAGAGCGCGGATTTCCGCCGAAAATCGAAACTGGGGCACGAAAAAGCGAACTGGGCGCACTAAACCCCCAGTTCTGTCGTAGTTCGGAGCCTCTTAATGGTCCCTCACGGGCCTCT
>CAYXMY010000025.1:0-29702 GCA_964466155.1 uncultured Caenibius sp.
GAGCTGCTTTCGCTCCGCAAAAGCACCACGCTGACCAAGGAAATGTTTCTCAACCATCTTTATGGCGGGATGGACGAACCGGAACTCAAGATCATCGACGTGTTCATCTGCAAGCTGCGCAAGAAACTGAGCCTAGCTTGCGACGGTGAAAACTACATCGAAACGGTATGGGGCCGCGGCTATGTCCTGCGCGATCCGGAAGAGGCGATCGAAGCCGCCTGATTCGCCACCCCAATGCTGATTGTGAAAAAGCCCGCCTCCCATCGGAAGGCGGGCTTTTTCACTGGCGGTAGTGCCTTCAATCGTCCCGGCCGAGATCGGGCACCCAGCCCGCGCCGTTGATATGCGAGCCGCCATCGACGAACAGCGTATTGCCCGTGAGATAGCGCGCATCCTCACTGGCGAGGAACAGGGCAACGCCCGCGATATCCCTTTCCGGATCGCCCATCCGCCCCATCGGGTTGGCCGCATCGGTGGCCGCCGCCATTTCCGGCGCCTGTTCCTTGAACCGGCGATAGGCCGCCGAAATCGCAGCCGGGCAAATGATGTTGGCACAGATGCCATAGCGTGCCCATTCGCGCGCGGCGGTGCGGGTATAAGCGCGCAGGGCCTCCTTGCCCGCGTTGTAATTGGCGGAACCCATGTGCGCGTTGACGCCGTTGAGCGAACCCATGTTGATCACCCGCCCCCAGCGCTTCGCCTTCATATGCGGCAGCGCGGCTTCCATCGACCACTTCGCCGCATACAAACACATCTTCATCGTGGTCTCGAACTCCGCGTCGGCGAAATCCTCGATCCGGAGCATGTTGTTGCCACGATAGGCATTGTTGACGAGGATATCGACCGCGCCGAACCGGTCGACGCAGGCATCCACCGCACCTACGACCTGTTCCTTCACCGTCACATCGCAGCGATAGAATTCCGCCTGCCCGCCGAGCGCGCGCAATTCCTCCGTCACTTCGCGGCCGCGTTCCTCGTCATAATCGACGACTAGCACGGCAGCGCCTTCCTTGGCAAAGCGCAGAGCGATACCGCGCCCGATGCCATCGGCGGCCCCTGTCACCAGCGCGGCAAGTCCTGCCAGCCTACCCTCACTCATTCTCATCTCCCACAGTGTTTATCGTATTCTTCGCAATCAGGCTGAGCGCGGAAATTTCTGCGGACCGCTACTCCGCCGCTTCGGAAAAGGGGAGGCACACGCTGTCGAAACCCAGCACATGAGCCACGCGGCCCAGCCCCATCCACGCCGCGACGCAGTGCGATAGATCGACCAGCTCGGCATCGGAATAGAGCGCGTGAGCCCGTTCCCAGAACGCCTCGTCATCGGCCAGAACTTTGGGTTCTTCCGCGAAGCGTTCGGCATATTCGATCGCCAGTCTTTCGCGCGGGCTGAACAGCGGCGAAGTGCGCCATTCGGCCACCGCGCCATAGAACGCCTCGTCCGGCGCGGGGCCGTTGTCCGACACCAGATGCGCGGGGCGCTGGCCGGTGGCGGCGAACATCGATTGCACATCGCGCGCGGCACGGAACTGCTGGCAGATCAGACAGCCGTTGATCTGCGCGATGCGGGCGCGGGCGCCTTCGAATTCGCGCAGCGGCAGACGTGAGTGCTGATACACCGCTTTCGAAAAGACGGCGGCGGCGGCCATGATTTCCGTCGCATGGGTGCGGGCGGCATAGCCGTAGGGATCGGCTCCATCGCTATCGGGCAAGGCAATCCGGATCATTTCATTCTCCTCTCCATGCGGCGCGATGGGCCGTCAGCCCACAACCGGCACCACGTTTATCCTATCACGCTTTCCAGCAGCGGGCGACGAAACCGGCGATCTCGCGATTCAACCCCGCGTCTTCGGGGGCGCCCATAAAGCTGCCGTGCGGCATGGCTTCGAACACATGCAGTTCCGCCGCAACCCCGGCATCGCGCAAGCGGCGATGCATCCGCACGGTGTTGGACAGGAACAGATCGCGCGTGCCCGTTTGCAGCAAAGTGGGCGGAAATCCGGCCAGATCGCCGAACAGGGGCGAAAGATAGGGATCGTCCAGCGGATCCCCATCGGCATAGAGCGCGATACTCTCCGTCAGGCGGGATTTCAGCACCGGATCGAGCCCGAGCAGCGTTTCGAAACTGTCCCCGCTTTCGGTCAGGTCTACTTCGGGCGTCAGCAGCACCAGCCCGGCGGGCATCGGCAGCCCCGCGTCGCGGGCGCGCAGCAGCACGGCGGCAGCGAGATTGCCCCCTGCCGACGATCCGCCGATAACCACATTTTCCGCCCCATGCTGCGCGGCCAGTTCGGCATAGACCGCCACGCAATCGTCGAGCGCAGCGGGATAGGGATGATCGGGCGGCATGCGGTAATCCGCCGCGATCACTTCCACCCGGTGCAGATTGGCCGTGCGCACCGCGCCCAGACGGGCAAATTCCCCGGCCCCGAATACCAGCCCGCCGCCATGGATATCGAGATAGACTCGCCGGTCAGCCGGATCGTGACCGGCGGGCCGCACCCGGTGGCAGGCCACGCCGCCCACGGTGAGCGTTTCGGATACGGCCCCGGCTTCGTCCAGCCCGGCGAAGTATTGCACCATCATCGCATCGGTGGCGGCGATAACCTTGCGCCAAGCCTCCTTGTCGGCGATGGGCGGCATCGCGCGGGCAGGCGCGGCATGCGCGGCCTGCAACATCGCCGCTGCCGCCGGGCTGATCGATTTGGGCCACGGGATACACCGGGCCGCCAGTTTCACACCATCGTTCTCGCTACCGTCCACTATTGCGGCTCCTTCGTGCCGGGGCTTGTACCGCTTGGCTTAATCTCGCGCGTCGCTCACCCTTCGGCGACACCCGGCGCGCCGGGCATGCCCTGATAGAACTGGCCCGCCATCAGCCCGCCATCGACGACGATTTCGGCCCCGGCCATGTAGGAGGCATCGTCGCTCGCCAGGAACAGCGAAGCGGCGGCCACTTCTTCCTGCCCGCCCGCGCGTTGCAGCGGCAGATGGGCGAAAGTGGCATCCAGTTCCTCGCGCGACATATTGCCCTGATTGCCCATCGCGGTGTCGATGGTGCCAGGGTGGATCGAGTTCACGCGGATGCCGCGATGGCCCAGTTCCAGCGCCGCCACCTTGGTCAGTCCACGCACGCCCCATTTGCTGGACGCATAAGCACCCAGGCAATTGCCCGCCTGCATCCCGGAAACGGAGGAGATGTTGACGATCGAACCCTTGCCGCGCGCAATCATGCCGGGCGCCACCGCCTTGATGCCGAGGAACTGGCCGACGAGATTGACCTGGAGCACGCGCTCATACTCTTCCAGCGTGGTGCCGAGCAGCGTGCGGAACATTAGGATACCGGCGTTGTTGACCAGCACATCCACCGGGCCGAGATCGCCCTCCACCGCGGCAACGAGATCGGCCCAGCCTGCTTCGCTCGTCACATCATGGCGATAGAACCGGGCCGCATCGCCCAGTTCAGCCGCCAGCACCGCCCCTTCGGCGTCGAGCACATCGGCGATCGCCACTTTCGCCCCTTCGGCCACGAACAGGCGGCTGGTCGCCGCGCCCATGCCGCGCGCGCCGCCGGTGATGATGGCAACTTTGCCTGAAAGCCTTCCCATGCGATTCTCTCCATTTCGCCCCTTCCGGCACCGGCCATTGCGGCCGCGCCACCGGAAGGGGATCTTGCGTGCGTTTGCTCAGGCTTCGGCCACGCCCGGCGCACCGGGCATGCCGGGGTAATACTGGCCCGAAGTCATCCCGCCATCGACGACGATTTCCGCGCCGGCGAGATAGGAAGAATCGTCGCTCGCCAGGAACAGCGAAGCCGCCGCCACTTCTTCCGGGCCGCCCACGCGTTGCAGCGGGATGTTGGTGAAGCGTTCGTTGACCTTGTCGCGCGCGGTATTGTCGTGGTTGGTCATCGCCGTGTCGACCCCGCCGGGATGGACGGAATTGACCCGGACCCCGCGATGGCCCAGTTCCAGCGCCGCCACTTTGGTCAGCCCGCGCACGCCCCACTTGCTGGAGGCATACGCGACGAGGCCGTTCGCACCCTTCATCCCGTCCACCGACGAGATATTGACGATCGAGCCCTTGCCACGCGCAATCATCCCCGGCGCCACCGCCTTGATGCCGAGAAATTCACCAACCAGATTGACCTTCAGCACCCGTTCGTAATCTTCCAGCGTGGTCGCCAGCAGGCTCTTGAACATCAGGATACCGGCGTTGTTGACCAGCACATCCACCGGCCCCAGATCGGCTTCGACCTGCTTGACCACGGCGGCCCATTCGCCTTCGCTGGTCACGTCATGGCGATAGAAACGGACCGCATCGCCCAGTTCGGCCGCCAATGCCTTGCCGTCATCCTCCAGAACGTCGGTGATCGCCACTTTCGCCCCTTCGGTCGCAAACAGGCGGCTGGTCGCCGCACCCATGCCGCGCGCGCCACCCGTTACGATTGCCACTTTGCCGGAAAGTCGACCCATTATTCTGTCTCCTGTTTCAGTTCACGATGCGGGATCGCATGCCCCGTGCATCCGATTTTTGTCCGGGCCTGCCACTGTCAATGGCAGCAGGCCGCTTGCTTCATTCCGTCAGGCAGGCACCGATTCCGGCGATGCGCCCTTGCCAGCAACCGCGCGGGCTACCACCAGGAACAACGCCATGATCGCCGCCGCGATGGCGATAATCGCAACGATCACCGGGTTGTAGTTGACCGAATGATCGCGCAGCACACCCGCCGCCGGTGGCAGCAGGAAATTCATCGGCAATGTGCACAAGGTGAACAACCCGATCACCCGCGCCAACGCACCAACGCCGAAGACCTGCGCGCCCAGCATGTTGACGGCGGGAAACACCCCCGCCCCGCACGCGCCCAGCGCCAGCGTGGCGATCAGCAGCAACGGATAGAAGCTCGTCACATAGAGCACGGCCCAGCCGCCGGCGATCAGCGCGCCGATCAGGGCCAGCGTGTTCGCCGCACCGATCCGATTGGCGATGATCCCGGCCAGCAGCGAACCGATAATGCTCGCCCCGCCCATGATCGACAGCATCAGGGCCGCATCCCCGTCGGGCAGCCCGCGTTCCGTGGCGAAAGCGACGATGTGCGAAATGCCCACGATCCCCGCCGCGCTGAGACAGCCCGCACCGACCACCACGGCCCAGAAGACCGGCCGCGTCAAGATCGCCCGCGCGCTTGTTTCGCTATCCCCGCCATGGCCATGCGCGTCAGCTTCCGCCGTGGCGCCGGGAGGGGCGTCCACCACGCCCAGCACCGCCGGCACCAGCAGCAAATGAATCCCGGCAAGCGCGAGGAAGAACGTCGGCAAGCCCTGGCTCTTGATCAGGGCCACACCCAGCAGCGGCACCAGCGCCACCAGCACCGGCATGTTGACGAAGCCCAGCGCACTGCCCGCGTTGGGCTGGAACCAGTTGCTTGCCAGCACACTCGACGGGAACGGGCCGAACATGGCGATCCCCACACCGATCAGCAGCCCGAACGCCGCCAGCACGACATAGATATTCGGCGCGAAGGCCAAGGCGACATATCCGAAGCCCGAGAGGATCAACCCGATCAGCATCGTCTGCCGCAATCCCATGCGGCCGATCATGCGCGCCACCAGCGGGCTGACCAGCCCCATGGTCAACACGGCGAGCGCCAGCCCCAACGAGGCGAGACCGCTGCTTGCTTCGTACTTGGTCTTGATCGTGCCGACCGCGACACCGAAACCGCCAAAGGCGCAACCAACGGATACGTTCTGGCAAAGAAACCCACGTATCGCCATGGCCCAGCGCCCGGGCTGCGGCACGGCCTCCGTTGGTAGGGTTGCCGACGTCATCAAGATTCTCCCAATACTGATATGTTTTATGGGCGACGGCTTACCGTTCGCCGGATGTGCCCGTCAATCAAACTCATCGCGCATGGAGAACGGCTTTTCCCTGCGTCGTGGAAGGATCGGGCCAGCCATGGAATAAACCGCCGCTTCGCCGCGCACCTTGGGATATGCGTTGCAACCGATGTTCAATGGTGCGCATATATCGCTTCGAACGGCAAACACCCACAGATTGGAGAGCACCATGCCTTACACATTGCAGCAATTGTCCGACATCGAAGAAATCCGCCTGCTCAAACATCGCTATTTCCGCGGCATCGACACGGCCAACGCCGAACTGCTGGCTGGCCTGTTCACCGATGACGTCACGGTGGATTATCGCGGCGGCGAATACCGGGTGAACCTGCAAGGCAAGGACACGATGCTGGAATTCCTCGCCAATAGCTTCAATTCGCAAGTCGCGGCGATGCACCATGGCCATATGCCGGAAATCACCATCACCGGCGAAGATACCGCCGATGGCATCTGGTATCTCGAAGACATCTTCATCAATCTGGCCAGCAGGCACCACACCATCGGCAGCGCGATCTACAAGGATCAGTATCGCCGCGTCGGCGGCAAGTGGAAGATCGAACGCACCGAATACGACCGCGTGTTCGAAGTCGTGTTCCCTCTGTCCGAAAACGCCAAGCTCACTTCGCACCATCTGGCCCGCGCGGGCCTCAAGCCCGACCAGCTTACCGATATCAGCAGCATGATCTCCTGGACCAAGGCCGCCTGATTCGCGCCATCCGGTTGAGGAAACACCCGGCCCGCCGACCCATAACAGGTTGGCGGGCCGGTTCCGTTTCAGGCCTCGCTCAGCCCGCGAGGTCCGCCATGGCGGGCGCCGGTGCCATCTGCGGAGTGTTGTAGGTGTAGGATATTTCCTCGCGCCGTTCGGCAATGCGCCAGCCCTTGTCCGTGCGCACCAGCTTGTCGTTGTACCACAGGCCGACGAAGAAGACGTGATCTTCCCCATCGTCCTTGCGCAGGACCATCGGGTTGAACAGGATCGTGCGGCTTTCCGCCGTATCGCCGTTCAGCTTCAGCTTGTGCGTCGCCACCATGTGCTGGAACGTGGGGAAGCGTTCCATCGCCGTCGCCAGCCAGCGCTTGATTTCGGGCAGATGCCCCTTTTCCCCGCCCGCTTCGGTATAGTCGATGAGGGCATCGGGAGTGAACACGTCATCCAGCCCATCCCAGTTCCGTTCGTCGATCGCGTAAGTGTAGCGGGAAAACAGATCCTGTATTTCCAGCCGGTCGGACATTTCCTGCAACGACATCATCTGGGGCATCCTCCTTTGGTCTTGCCATGCTCATGCGATCCCGGGGCCGATTCGCCACGCAAATTCGCACCGGGCGATAGCCTATGGTTGAAACGCGTAGCCGCCTGACGCAAGTCTGCACGAAACGGATATCGAGCCGGATTCGGCAAACGGGAGAAGACAGCGTGCGTTTCGAAGGCAAATCCATCGTCGTGACCGGAGCCGCATCGGGCATCGGCCTCGCCACCGCAAAGAAACTGGGCGCGGAAGGTGCAAAACTCGTGCTGGGCGACCGCAACGAGGAAGGCGTGACCGCCGCCGCGCGCGCAATCGGCGCCAATGCCATCGCCATGGCGCTGGACGTGGTGGACGAACAATCCTGCCAGGCGCTGATCGACCGCGCAGTGGCGGAACACGGCGGGCTGGACGTGCTGTGCAACATCGCAGGCATTCTCGATTTCGGGCGGATGGAAGATCTCAACAAAAGCCGCTGGGACCGGACCATCGCGGTTAATCTGACCGGCGTTTACCTGATGTCGCGCCTCGCCATGCCGCACCTGCTGAAAACCAAAGGCAACATCGTCAACATGGCATCCGCCGCCGGGCTGGTCGGCGTGCCGTTCAATTCCGCCTATGTCGCGGCGAAGCATGGCGTTGTCGGGCTGACCAAGGCTCTGGCGCTGGAATTTTCCAAGCAAGGTATCCGCATCAACTGCATCTGCCCCACCGGGGTCAACACTCCGATGATCGCGGGCGCCCCACCGGAAAACATCGACTGGGAACTGGTGATGCGCGCAGTGCCCTGGCTCGACGGTGGGGAAAACTGCGATCCGGAAGATATCGCCGATGCGGTCGCCTTCCTCGCCTCTCAAGAAGCGCGCCGGATCACCGGCGTGGCCTTCCCTGTCGACGGCGGACAAACCGCCGCCTGATCCCGTTTGCAAAAAGGATATTCCTCATGAAGAAATTGACTCTGCCTGGCACCGATCTGCAAGTCAGCCAGCTATGTTATGGCACCAACATGCTGGGCACCGCCATCGACCAGCCGACCGCCAACGCCATTCTCGACCGCTTCGTGGAACTGGGCGGTAACTTCCTCGACACCGCGCGCTCCTATGGCGACTGGGTGCCCGATGCTCCCATTGGGGCGAGCGAGCGCGCCATCGGCCAATGGCTGAAAGGCCGGAACCGCGCCGACGTGGTGATCGCCACCAAAGGTGCGCAAGTGGATATGCGCGCGGGCGATTACCGCAACCGCGTGACGCCGGAAGATATCGCGCAGGATCTGTCGGAAAGCCTCGATCACCTCGGGATCGACACCATCGATCTCTACTGGCTGCATGCCGACAATCCGCAAGCACCAGTCGGCCCGATCGTCGACGCCATGCTGGGTCATCAGGCGGCCGGCAAGATCCGCTATTTCGGCGCATCCAACTGGACGCCGGAACGCATCCGCGAAGCCAATGCCTATGCCGCATCCAAGGGCAAACAGGGGTTCGTCGCCTCGCAAACGTTCTGGGGCCTTGCCGCTCCTGAACGCGAAGCCTCCACCGCGCAGGGCTATCAGCTTTATTACGAGGACGGCTATCAGGACATCCACGCCGAAGGGATCACCATGATCCCCTATTCCGCGCAGAGCGGCGGCTACTTCACCAAGCTGGCGGCAGGTGAAGGGGCGGTGCCCGATTTCCTCAAGGCGCGGTACAACAACCCCGCAAACGCAAAGCGGTTTGCCGCGGTGCAGGATTTGGCGGCAAAGCACGGTGTTTCGATCAACGAAATCGTGCTCGCCTACCTCGTCAACCAGCCGAACCTGACTGTCCCGATTTTCGGTGCGCGGGCACCGGAACAGGTGGAAGACAGCGTCAAGGCCACCGCTCTCGAACTGAGCGCCGCCGAACTGGCCCAGCTACGCGGCGAATAAGCCCGGTCACGGGCGGGCATCGCCCCGCCCGGCCAGACACAGAAAAGGCCCCGGCGGCATATGCCATCGGGGCCTTTTCTTTTTTCCATATCCCAGACCGCCGGTAAAAACCCAGCGGCCCCGGCAGGCAAAGATCAGAAGCTGATCTTGGCGTCGATGCCGTAAGTACGCGGCTTCTCGAAATTGGCCCCGGCGAAGCCGAGCGAACCGAAGTCGATCCCGTAAACCAGCTTCTTCTCGTTGGTCAGGTTGTCGGCCCACACCCCGATATCGAGCTTGCCGCCACCGACCTGAATATCTTCGACCGAGAAACGTGCCTTGAGGTTGCTGTTGGCCGGCGCCTTTATGTTCGTATTGAACGGCGAAGTCGAAGCCAGCGACAGCGTGTTGAACCACATCGACGAACGATAGGAATAATCCACCCGCAGGCGGGCCGTCATATCGCCCAGCGAATGGGCATATTCAGCACCGATGCGCGCGGTCCACTTCGGCGTGTACGTAAGCTTCGCGATGTCCGCGACATCGACCGGTGCGGCCATGCTCGCGTCCTTGAACAGGAAGGTCTTGTACTTGTGGTCCACATAACCGACCGAACCGTCGATGGTGAACCCAGCCACCGGCACGAAGGTCGCTTCAGCTTCGAAGCCCTTGAGCTGCACCTTGCCCGCGTTGACGATCAGCGAAGTCGCACCGCTGGTGCTGGCGGCAAACTGCTGCACTTGCAGATCGCTGTAATCGGTCAGGAACGCGGCGAAATTCAGGCGCAGATGGCGATCGAACAGTTCCGACTTGAAACCGGCTTCGTAGGACGTCGCCTTTTCAGGCTTGAAAACGTTGATCGTTTCGGCGCGCGGGTTGATCCCACCCGAGCGGTAACCGGTGGACACGCGGGCATAGATCATCGTGTCCGGCGTCACCTTGTACGAAGCCGAAAGCAGCCAGGAGAAGTTGTTGGACGAAGTCTGCCCGGTCAGTTCGGGCACGATATCACCGCCCAGCCATGCCGTCTTCTTGTCCTTGGTGTAGCGCGCGCCAACCGTCAGTTCGAGCTTCTGATCGAGCGCGGACGGCTTCCAGCTCACCTGGCCGAAAGCGGCCTTGGATTCGGATGTCCCGCCGAACGCCTGATACGGTGTGAGATTCATACCCACCAGATCGAGGCCCGGATTGAGCGATGCGACCTGAGCCGCAAATTCCGGCGTGAACCCGGCCTGCGCCAGATAGGCCACCGGCAGGACCGCCGTCAGCGACTGGTGGTTATGCTCGGACGCCTTTTCCTTGAAGTAGTAGAGGCCGCCGAGATAGCTGAAATCGCCCGAACTGCCGAGCAGTTGGAATTCCTGGCTGAACTGGTGCTGGCGCTGCGGCGCGTTGTTGCCGGTGTAAGGCGTGATCGTCTGCACCGAAGTCAGCGTGGGCGAGGTGTAATCCAGCACCACTCCCTTGAGATCGCCGTTGCCGGTCAGGTTGAGGATCGAATCCTGGAAGAACTTACGATAGCCGGTGATCGACTTGATCGTCAGCGCATCCGATGCCTCATAAGCCAGCGTCAGGCTGTGGCCCTGGACGCGGGTCTTCGAATTGTGCCGGTAATTGCCCTTCTGATCGTAGAAGCCGGACTGCTGCACGGTATCGTGATAATCCGGGCTGGACAGGAACGGTGCGCCGCCGAGGCTGGCGGAACGGCCGAAATAGCTTTCATAAGTCGGCGTGGTGGCAACGATCTGGAAGAATGCCGGGCTGCCACTGCGATTGTCATAGTCGAAACCGTAATCGACCGTCAGCTTCCCGAGATCGGCCTGCAGCCCGATGGCCACCGTATCGGCCTTGATCGAGCCGGGATCTTCCGACGCCTTGGTCAGCGTGTTGTTGATATAGCCGTCCGCTTCGCGGTGCTGCGCCGCGATCGAAAGCTTGAACGGCGAATTGCCGATATAGCCGGTGTCGACACGGCCGCGAACGTACCAATCGTTGAAGCGGCCGTAACCTGCCTTCGCCGTCACATGGAAATCGTCGGTCGGCTTCTTGGAGACGAGTTGCAGCGCACCGCCGATGGTGTTGCGGCCGAACAGCGTGCCCTGCGGGCCGCGCAGCACTTCGACGCGTTCCAGATCGATCAGATCGAACACCGCACCCGCCGAGCGGGCAAGGTAAACGCCGTCCAGATAAACGCCCACGCCCTGTTCCGACAGCGCGGAAGGTTCGCTGTTGCCGATACCGCGAATGAAGATCGACGCAGCCGAGAGGCTGGAAGGCTGCTGCGAAATCGTCAGGCTCGGCGCCAGATTGGGCAGCGCGGTGGGATCGGTCACGTTCTGACGTTCGAGGAAGTCACCCGACAACGCGGTGACGGCGACCGGCACCGACTGCAGAGATTCCCTGGAACGGCGCGCGGTGACGACGATATCCTGCAAGCCGGTCGAAGCCGTGCTGGCCTGTGCGGCATCGGCCTGCGGAGCGTCCGCATCCTGTGCCATGGCTGCTTGCGAAAGACCCAGCGCAACCATGCTGGCTGCGCTGAAAAGGGCGAGATGCTTCATGTGTAATCTCCCAGAAGCCGAAATGAGGGCGATGAATTATGGGCGCGCTCTTAGGTGCGCCGGGGAAATTGGCAAAAGGGGGTGGCCGAAACTGCGACGAAGCGTTTGCCGATGCGTCCTATTCGGTTCCTTTGTCCGTCATGGTTTGGCTGTTTGTAGTATTTTTGCAACAACTCAAAGCGATCTGGTGCGACTCATCGGCCACTCGCGATGCTCCGAAACGCTCCGCGGCGTGCAGGCACATTGTCCGCCGATGCCGGATGAGAACGCAGACGTCGCGCATTTCCCGGTTTCAACCGATATTTCCCACGTCCGACAGCCTGTCGCCCCTTGCCAAGTTGCCTCAACAGCGCGAGGGTCGCCGCAATCGGGAACAAGCGATTGCCATTAGCCAGATAATACGCAAAAGCGCAATAAAATGCTAATGAATATCGATTTGCGTAAGAGGATTGGAATGGAATACCAGCTTTGGGCGGATGGCATGCGGTATGAAACGCATCATGGCCGCGTGGTGCTATCGCATGCGGACCGCCCTGCCCATATTGCCGCCATGTTCGATGAGGCCGTGGCCCGGCGCGGCGGGGAAGTGGCGATGGTGGATGGCGACTTGCGCCTGACTTATGCCGATGTGGCCGAGCGGGCCGCACGGTGCGCGACGCGGCTCCTCTCTCTGGGCATCGGGCCGGGGGACCGGCTGGTGATTCTGCTCGACAACCGGGCGGACTATATGGTGCTGCTGATGGCGACGGCGCGGATCGGGGCGATCTGCGTGCCCGGCAACATCCGCCAGCGCGCGCCCGAAACCGCCTATGTATTGAACGACTGCTCCGCCGCCGCAATCGTCTATGAAGACGATCTGGCGGAACACCTGCCGGCCGCTGCCGATGCCCCCAGCGTGCGCCACTGGCTGCCCTATTCCGCCGAAGCCAAGGCATGGGATGAAACCGCACCCGATACCGCCGCGATTGCCGCCTGCGGCGCGGTGCATGAAGACGATCCGTTCTGCATCCTTTATACATCCGGCACCACGGGCAAGCCCAAGGGCGCCGTGCTGACGCATTTCGGCCTCATCACCAACGCCATCGGCGCGCAGAATCATCTCCGCCTGCGTGATGGCGATGCGATGGTCCTGTCCGTCCCCGCATCGCATGTGACCGGAATTCAACTGATCCTGCTGACCGCGATCCGCATCGCGGGCAAAGTCGTGGCGCAACGCGGGTTCAAGGCGCGCGCTTTCCTCGAAATCGCGGAGCGGGAGCGGATGAGCTACGCCATCATGGTCCCCGCGATGTACAAGCTATGCCTGCTCGATCCGGAGTTTTCCCGCTTCGATCTCAGCGCATGGCGCGTGGGCGCGTTCGGCGGCGCGCCGATGCCCGAAGCGACCATCGAAGAACTGGCCGGGCATTGCCCGCAACTGACGCTGGTCAACATCTACGGGGCGACGGAAACCTCCTCCCCCGCGGTGATGATGCCACTGGGCGAAGGGCGCGAGCGGAGCGGTGTGGTCGGCCGTGCGCTACCCTATGCGCAGATTGTCGTCGTCGATGACGATGGACGGCAGGTTCCGCCGGGCGAACAGGGCGAAATCTGGATCGCCGGGCCGATGACGATCCCGCAATACTGGAACAATCCCGCAGCGACGGCGGCAGGCTTCACCGGCGGATACTGGCGTTCGGGCGATATCGGCGTGATGGATGCCGATGGATACCTGCGCGTGCTCGACCGCAAGAAGGACATGATCAACCGGGGCGGCTTCAAGATCTATTCGGTCGAAGTCGAGAACACGCTGATGGCGCACGATGCCGTCACCGAAGCGGGCGTGGTCGGCCGTCCGTGCGAAGTGCTGGGCGAACGGGTAGTCGCGTTCGCCGTGGCCCGCGACGGGGTGACGGGTGAGGAACTGCGGAGCTTCTGCGCAGCCAACCTGTCGGACTACAAGGTGCCCGATCAGGTCCACATCGTGGAAGGACCGCTGCCGCGCAATCCCAATGGCAAGCTGCTGAAAACGGCGCTGCGCGACTGGCTGGCCGATTACCCGGCCTGAAGCGTCATGCGCCTGTTTTCAGGCTCCGCCCGTCAGCAGCTTTTCGGCAGGGGTTTCCTCACGCCGAACGCGCAGGCGTGTCACCTCCACGCCGACGGGCACCGCCGCATCCGCACCCGCGGGCAGCCACAGCACGGCCCGCGCCGGGAAGGCAGGCTGCTGCCACGATGTTGCAAAATCAATCGAAACGCCCGGATGCTCTCCGCCCAGCCGCCCGGCCCATGCCAGCACTTTGCCGCGCATCGAAGTGTCGTCCTCCTCCCAATCGAGCAGCCATGCCTGGCGCTCCTGCGGGATCGGATCGGGTTGCTGGGAAAAGATATGCTCTTCCGCGCTGGCGGGCGCAGTCCTGGACTGGTCCATGAATTTCTGTTCGTCGGCGCGCATGATATCGCCGACCGGGCCGCTCATCAGCCCTGCCGCCGCCTTGATATCGCGCGCCCAGAATTCGGTGATCGTGTCGAAGCCGAAACCCTCGTTATCGATCAGGTGATTGCGGACATAGCGGGTGAAGGGGAAATGCTGGCAGCCCAGCGGCGCATGGCTTTCCTCATAATACGCCTGGAATGCCTCACGCGTGGAACCGGGCTTGTGCACCATTGCACAAATGCTCTTCATCATTGCTATCCTTCCTGATCCAACCCTCCCGTCAGCCGTTCTATGGCGCTGTACGGGTCAAGCCTGCGGGCTTCGACATCATCCAACAGGGAATCGCCCACCCGGGCGCGGGCCACTCGTGCCAGCCTTTCGCGTAATAAGGCAAGCACTTGTTCGCGCTCCCTCAATCCGGAGCGGAGAGCGAATCCACCAGTGCTATCGAGATGGGCCCGGTGCGCCGCTATCGCATCGGCGATTTCCGCCGCGCCTTCCCCCGCATTGGCCACGGCGCGCAACAAGGGCGGGTGCCACCCCTCTTCCGGGCGCGCCTGTTCGCGCAAATGCAGCATCAGTTCGAACTGCCGCCGGGTGGCCTCGTACCCGTCACGGTCAGCCTTGTTGACGACGAAAATCTCCCCCGCCTCCAGAATTCCCGCTTTCACCGCCTGCACTTCATCGCCCAGCCCCGGCACGCCGACGATGATCGTGGTATGGGCGAGATTGACCACGTCGATCTCATCTTGCCCCACGCCCACGGTTTCGACGATCACCGCATCGAAGCCCATGGCATCGAGCACGAGACAGGCATCATGGGTGGAGCGCGACAGCCCGCCCGCCGCCCCGCGCGTGCCGATGGAACGGATGAACACGCCGGGGTCGAGCGTGTGGCGCGCCATGCGCACCCGATCGCCCAGGATCGCCCCGCCGGTGAACGGGCTGGATGGATCGATGGCGACCACCCCCACCCGCAGCGCCCGTGCGCGCAGTTCGCCCACCAGCATATTGGTCAGTGTCGATTTGCCCGCGCCCGGCGGGCCGGTGATGCCGATCACATGCGCGCGGCCGGTGTGCAGAAAAATGCGCTTGATGACTTCCGCCCCGCGGGGATCGCCATCGTCCAGCCAGGTGATCGCGCGGGCGCCGGCGGCGGTCCTGCCCGCCAGCACATCGGCAGCAATTCCCATCAGACGGTTTCAGCGGCCTGTCTTTCCGCCCACCATTGTTCGAGATAGTGCACGATATCGCGCGTGTCGGTGCCCATGGTGAAGATCTTGCCGACCCCCGCCTCCAGCAGAAACGGCCGGTCCTCCTCCGGAATCACGCCGCCCGCCAACAGCAGCTTGTCCTCCGCCCCCGCCTCTTTCAGCAGGCGGGCGAGCCGGGGCAGATTGCGGGTATGCCCGGCGGACAGCGTAGAAATCCCCACCACATCGACATCTTCTTGAACGGCGGCGGCCACCACCATTTCCGGCGTCTGCTTGAGCCCGGTGAAAATCACTTCCATCCCCGCTTCGCGCAGGGCGTGGCCGATGATCGTGATGCCGACCGTGTGCGTATCCATGCCCAGCTTGGCCAGCAGCACGCGCAAGCGGCGGCCCGAATGATCGTGCATGCCCGTCACACTCCCGAAAGCTGGCTGTCGGGCGTGTGGACGCCGAACACATCGCGCATGGCGTTGCACAGTTCGCCATGCGTCGCATAGACTTTCACCGCTTCGAGGCATGGCGGCACGAGGTTCTCACCCTGGCGCGCGGCTTGCCGCACCTTTTCCAGCGCCGCCTCCACCGCCGCGGAATCGCGCCGGGTGCGCAGATCGCGGACTTTGGCCGCCTGCTCATCCTCCATCGTCTCGTCCAGCCGGAAGATTTCGATCTCGCGCTTGTCTTCGGGCAGGACGAGGTGATTGACCCCCACCCATTTGCGGCGGCCCTGTTCCAGATCCTTGTTCCGCTCGTATTGCTCACGACCCAGCGCGCGCTGGAAATAGCCCTGCTCGATCGCTTTGGTCGCCCCGCCCATGGCGAAGATTTTGTCCATTTCGGTAAAGGCGGCATCTTCGATCTGCTTGGTCAGCGTCTCGACATAATAAGAGCCCGCCAGCGGATCGATGGTTTCGGCCACGCCCGTTTCATGCGCGACGATATGTTGCAGGGCCGCGCCAACGCGGATCGCATCCTCCGCCGGAAGCGCATGCGCTTCGTCATAAAGCGGGGTCGTCATCGCTTCGCCCGCACCGCCCAGCGCGCAAGCCGTGGCCATGATCGCCAGCCGCCCGATATTGTTGAGCGGCTGCTGCAAGGTCAGCGCGATGGTGGTGGGCGAGGTCATCATCCGAATCTTGAGCGCTTCGGGCGTGGCCGCCCCGTACCGCTCCTTCATCAGCCGCGCCCAGCATTTGCGGAAAGCGCGAAGCTTGCAGACCCCTTCGAAGAAATCCATGTCGACGTTGACGACGAAGTGATTGAGATAGGGGGCAATCTCGTCAATCGTGAAGCCGCGCTCCAGCGTCGCATCAATGTAAGCGCAGGCAATGGCCAGGCTGAAGGCGATTTCCTGCACCGGGTTGGCCTTGGCCGGTTGCAACTGCGCCGAAATGATCGACAGCGGCGCCCAGTTCGGATGGTTGCGGATGATATATTCGATGCAATCCGTCGCGATCCGCAGACCGTGTTCGGGCGGATAGATATACCGCCCGACGCAAGTGTATTCGATCAGGATGCCGTTCACGATGTGGAGGACGAAATCCTGCGGATCGACGCCTTTCTCCTCCAGCGCGGCAATAATCATGGCGAGGTTGACCGGCTGGGGCGCGTTGCACACGCTCATCAGGTAATGCAGCTTGTCGAACGGCAGATCGAACGCCGCTTCCAGATCTTCCAAGCTGTCGAGCGCCATCCCCGCGCGGCCGACTTCGCCTTCCACCATGGGATCGTCGCTGTCATAGCCGTTGGTCGTGGCCAGATCGTATTCGAGGATCAGGCCGGAAAGCCCTTGATCGAGCATGTAACGCGCCCGTTTCGACCAGTCCGCCCCCTTCCCGAAGCCGGTGACCTGGGTCATCGTCCAGAAGGCGGAGCGGTGCCCGTTGGGCCGGGTCGACCGGGTGTAGGGATATTCGCCTGGAAAGCCGAGATCGGTGAGGTAATCGAACCCCACCGCCTCCAGATCGGCAGGGGTGTAGAGCGGCTTGACCGGCCAGCCGAGCGCCTGCGTGGTGAAGGCATCGCGGCGTTCGGGATTTTGGGCGACGAACGGCGCGCGGGTCTGCGCTTCCCAGCGCTCCGCTTCGGCCAGGATATTGTCGTTGGCGGCCACGAAGCTGTCGATCGGCTTGTTCACGCGCGAATCTCCATTCCCGGTTCCGCGCATCGCTCCGCCAGAAGCGAACGGATGCGGCGCGGAAGCTTATGCTTTCCTGCAGGCTAAACCGGGGGGAGCGGATGGCCCAACAGCTTTCCCGCGCGCCACTGCGATTTTTAGCATGATATCGCAATATCAAGCATTATATGATAATCTATTGCCATGGCACCGATCCCCATCCGCGATGCGCAACGCCTGCCCGATACGGTCATCGGGCGGATTGGCCTGCCCGGCGTGGCGGTGGAACTGTGCGCTTTCCCCGAAGTGTTGGCCGAAACGATCATGGTGACGGAAGAAGAAGCCGTGCTCTCGCTCGGCCTCTCACCCTTGCTCGGCGGTTCGGAAGGGCGGATCGCGGGCGACCGGCGCCTGCCTTTTGCCCAGTTCGGGGCGATGGGCTTTCGCCCGGCCGGGGTGCCGATGGAAATGCGCATCGAAGGCGGCGCATTCCACACCATCCGTTGCCGCTTCGCGCCCGATGCCATCATCCGGGCACTGGGGCCGGAACCGTTGAGCAGCGCGCAACTGGCCGCCTGCTTCGACATACGCGTGCCCGCGATGGAGGAGGCTCTGCTGCGGCTGGCAGGTGAAGTGAACCGCCCCGTACCCGACAGCCCAGCGCTCGCCTCTGCGCTGGTCGCCACGGTCCTGATCGATCTGGCGCGCTATCTGGCGGCAGCCCAGGAACATGGGGAACGGCGGCGGGGCGGTTTGCCGCCGCGCCTGCTGCGCCACGTGCTGACGCTGATCGACCGGCCCGGCCACCCGCCTTCCATCGCGGAACTGGCCGGGGCTTGCGAACTGAGCCGCTTTCACTTCATGCGCTGCTTCAAGGAAAGCACGGGAATGAGCGCGGGCGCCGCCATTGCAGACGCCCGCATGGCCCGCGCCAAGGGCTTGCTGACCGCCGATACGCTGCCTCTCACCGCTATCGCCCGCGAACTGGGCTATGCCGGGCTACCCGCCTTTTCCGCCGCGTTTCGCAAGGCGACCGGCCATTCGCCCGGCGCATACCGCGCCCTGATGCGCTGACGGCCCAGTTCCAGTGCGAGGAACCGGGCCGTCATTCCCTTCGAAGCGGGGAACGGTTGCCCGTTCCCGCCCCAGATCGCGAAGCTTACTTTTCCCCGCCGAAGCGGTAGGTCAGGCGCACACCGTACATGCGCGGTTCGCCGTACATCGTCGACCAGTAGAGCAGGCTGCCAGCCTGATAGACGTCGTTGTTGCTGATCCGGTAGGTCTTGTTGGTGATGTTGGTGCCGAATACACCCACATCGAACCCGCTGCCTGCCACATTCCTCCAGTCGATCGAGGCATTGAGCGTGCCGTAGGGTTCCAGGTAGGCGCCCGGTTGGACCTGCGGCAGTTGAACGGCTTCCGTGTATTGGCTCGACGTGTGTGCGTAGTTCACGAAGAAGGCCAAGGCCCCCATGTTGCCCAGATCGTAATCATACGATGCATGAACGCTCCAGATGTAGGGCGAGACATACTGGAAATCGAGGCAGGAGGAATCCGCTATACCACCGGCAGCGACGACCCCATTACAGGCCAGCGCCCCCTGATTCACCACATACTGGTACTTCTTGTACTTCGCATCGGTGTAGCTGAAGTTGCCGCCCAGTTCGAAACCATGGAAGGGACGTACGGACGCTTCGAGTTCGATCCCCTTGATCCGCGCATCGGCATTAAGCGTGCGTGCACCGCTTGCGTTGGTGGTCGGGTTGTAATCGCCCGTAGCGCGCTGGATGCCCTTGTATTCGACCTGATAGAGCGATCCGTTGAAGCGGAACGGCACATCGCCGAGATTGAAATCGGACTTGATCCCGATTTCATACGAAGTGACCTTTTCCGGGTTGAACGTGCGGGTGTTGTCATACACCGCATAGGGGTTGAAGCCGCCTGCCTTGTAGCCATGGCTGACTTTGGCGAAGACCATAACCTTGCTGGTAATCTTGTAATCCAGGCCGATCAGCCAAGTCGGCGCCTTGGTCTTCAGCTTCGCCGAAAACAGGCAAGTGTCATAAATGTTGGAGAACACGGCCTGCATGCTTCCATCATAGCCGCACTTCCACAGTGTGCTGGAGCCAGTCACAGCGCTGAACTGGCTGGCGAAACCACTGATCGTATCCCAGGTGTAACGATAGCCAGCGGTAAGCCGCAGCCCATCGAGCGAAGGCGTGGCCGCCCCCATGTCCAGCGTCGCCTGTGCGTAGAGCGCCTTCGATTTGCTGGCCACGCCCGAATAGAGATAACCCGGTATGCAAGTGCCTGTCTGGACCGCCGGACAATAGTTCGTCCCGCGCGATACCTGCGTGCCGACCGGCTTCTGTTCGAAATAGAACCCGCCAACCGTCCACTGCAGCTTCTTGTCGAGCATATCGCCCTGCAATTGCAGTTCTTCGGTGATCTGCTTGAAATTGTCGCGGCTGCGCTCGGTCGATGCCGTGGGGTAGAGATAAGTGATCGGAGTGCCGATCCCCGGCAACACGGCCGCGCCCGGCGCGGGCAGCACACCGGCATCGTTATCCTGCTGTTGCAGCACGGTGGCATCGCCATCGTAGCGGTATTGCAGCTTCATCCGCTGATAGCTGAAGATATTGCGCAGCTTGATCTCGTCGCTGAGATCGATTTCGGTGGTGTTGCTGATACCCCATGTCATGGTCTTCTGCATCGTGTCGATGGAGAAGGCCGTCTTGCGATTGCCCAATGCCTCCGCCTGAGCCGTGGCGGCACGATAAACGTCGCAAGAATACCCGCCATAGACACTGAACGGCCCATCGCCGCACAGACCGAGACCTGCCAGCGTACCGGGGGTCGTCGCCGTACCGATATTGAAACCCTTGTTAATCAGACCGGGGCCATTGTTGCTGGACTTCGTATAATAACCCATCGTGTAGTTGCGCACGGTCTCGGTCGGGTTGAACTGCACGCCGATGCGGCCTGAATACCAATGTTCGTTATCGCGATCCTTGTTCCACTGGACATCGTGCGTGTAACCGTCACGATCGTGGAATGCGCCCATCGCGCGGACCATCAGCTTGTCCTCCACGATCGGGATATTGATCACCCCTTCGATATATTTGCGGTCGTAGTTGCCGTATTCGCCCTTGATCCAGCCGCCGAATTCGTTGGTCGGCTTCTTCGGTACGATCAGCACCGCACCGCCCGTGGTGTTGCGGCCGAACAGCGTGCCCTGCGGCCCGGCGAGAACCTGCAGGTTTTCGATATCGATGAAATTGCCCGGCCCGCCTTGTTGGCTGAGGCTGATGGCCGAAGGCACCGGCACTTCGTTCATGTACGTCACCACACCCGGCGAGGCCTGGAAGGTCGAACCCTGACCGCGCAGAGTGAAGGACTGCGATTCACGCGAGCCCTGCCCGTTCGGCCCGACCACCAGCGAAGGGATGCTGGCGGCCAGATCCTGCGCCTTGGTGATGCCTTGCTGTTCCAGGCGCTGGGGCGAAAGGGCGGTGATCGCAATCGGCACGTCCTGCGCGCGTTCCTGGCGGCGGTTGGCGGTCACGATGATTTCGCTGATACCGGTCGAAGCGGCGGAGGCCTGCGGTTTCTGCGCTTCATCCGTCTGGGCGAAAGCCGTGCCAGGCACGGCAATAGCGCCGAACGCGGCGCTGGCCAGCAGCCAGCGATTGAAGCCGACACGTTCGGACTTACGAGTATCAATCCGGTGAGTCATTTTAAGCCTCCCTAACCATCTTCCCAAAGGGTCCGCCCGTTTTCCGTCGGGCTGGTTCCCGGTCAGCCGCATGCGCAGGCTGAAACTTCCTTAGCGCGCAGAAACCCACGGCGAAGTTCTCACTTCGCCCATTATCTTTCCGGCGGAGGGAGCGCTTTTCCAGCGATCCCGAGCCGTGCAACGGTGTTTTTGCATAGCCATGTCTGACGCCAATTTTTCCGGCACGCAACGCACAAAGCACGGGAAAGACGGCAGTGCGCACCCACCGCGCAACTTGCCGCGCGGACGTGATATTTTAGCCACAATTTTTAATTGGAGATAAAAAACAGCCCGGACCGTAAAAGTCCGGGCTACCGGGCATTTTCCGGCAAGGCCGGATGCGCGATTGTGGGCAATCAGGCGATGATCGCGGGATGCGGAATGCGCGGATCGCCGAGGCGTGGACGCCAGGACATCGGCTGCTTCCCACCCACATCGGTGATGCCGTATTTTTCTGCCATTTCGGCCGTGATCACCGTCTGCCCGTTCAGCTCTTCCAGCTTGGGATCGTTGTAGAGCGCATCGATCACCTTGCCGTTGAATTCGGGCGTTTCCGCCATTTCGAGGATCTGGGCATATTGCTCCGGATGCTCTTCCGCCGTGCGGGCGCTGCGTTCCGTGGCCAGCATGCCCATCCATAGCGCCACGGCGGCAACGCCCGTGCCCCGGAAATCGACGCCCATATCGGCGGCGAACTTGTCCACCCCGGCCTTGTGCGCCCCATAGGCCGCGCCGTGCATGTAGCAGACCGAGCCGAAGGAGGACGTGAACACGATCAACCCGCGCCCCTGCTCCACCATGATCGGCGCGGCATGCCACGAAGCGATATAGCTGGACCGCAAGCCCACATCGAGCAGACCGACGAGGTCGGGCGACTTTTCCCAGAACGGGCCGGGCTTCACCAGATCGTCATGCAGGGCGGCGGCATTGTTGACGAGGATGTCGAGATGCCCGCTCTCCTGCTTCACTTGTTCGAATAGCGCCGCGACCTGCGCATCGTCCGCATGATCGACCCGCACCGCGATCCCTTCGCCGCCCGCGTCGGTAACGGCCTGCGCCGCCGAACCGATGGTGCCGGGCAATTCGGCATCGCCTTCGTTGAGCGTCCGGCCTGTCACATAGACGCGGTAGCCTTTTGCGCCCAGTGCATGAGCGATCCCGCGCCCGGCCCCGCGGCTTGCCCCCGTGACGATGGCAACCTTGCGATCCGTGCTCATACTCCGAAACCTCCTGAAATCGATAAGAACTGGCCCGTGGTGTACGCGCCTTCGTTCGACGCGAAATAGACGCAGGCGTGGCCGATTTCCTCCGCCGTGCCCCAGCGCTTGAGGCACAGCAGTTTGTGCGTGTTGTCGATCCAGCGCTGGTCGATCTGGCCCTGCCGGGTCAGTTCGTGCAATTGCCCCGCATCGATCACGCCCACGCGCACCGAATTGGCGCGGATGTTGTAGCGGCCTTCTTCCTTGGCGATGCCGCGCACAATCTGTTCGTTCGACGCCTTGACCGCCACCGACATGCCATCGCGGTTGGCCCACATGTCGTGCCCCGCCGAACCGAGCGTAACGAAGCTGCCCCCGCCCTGTTCGCGCATATGCGGCAGCGCGGCCTGCACCACGGCGAGGAAGCCATGCACTTCCACTTCGAAGGCGTGGCGCCATTCGTCCATCGGCGTTGCGGAGAGATAACGCTGGTTGACCAGCGGCCCGGCGGCCCAGACCACCGAATGGATGCGGCCATGTTCGGCGATTGCGGCGTCCATCGCGGCCGCAATCGATGCCGGATCGGTTACGTCGGCGGCATGAGCGCTCGCCTTGCGGCCCGCTACGCGGGCCTGCTCCACCACCTCTTCCGCCGGTTCGCGGCGCGTGCGGTAGATCACCGCGATATCGCTGCCCTGCGCGGCAAACACACCGGCAATGCCGCGTCCGATGCCGCCGCTGCCCCCGAAAATCATGGTGCAGCCTGTTGGAAATGTCGCCATTTTCTATCCTCTCGCGGACCCCATACGCAAACCGGCGCGATACGGCAAATGCCGCACCGCGCCGGTCTGTCGCTGAAAATCAGACGGTTCAGGCAGCCTTGCTGCCGGGCCGCTTGTCCATCGTCACATAGAGACCGTCCGAACGCTTCTGCAGGTCGGGCGCCTTGTCACGCGGGTTGAAGAACTGCTTGTACCACAGGCGAACCTTGCCATAGGGGCCGTCCGCCGGGATCGCCAGCGGGTTGAGGCAGGCGCGCTTGTTCGCCCAGATTTCCACGTCCTGCGCGAACGCGAGACGGCTGGCTTCCTGATACATGAAAGCGTTCGCCCGGTCTTCATCGGTGATTTCGCGCGTGCCGTCGTTCACCTTGACCATCAGCGCATGCCACGACCGCGAAATGCCGTCTTCGATCGGCGTGTTCGAGATCATGATGAAGGAATCGAACGCCCCTGCCATCTCCGACTGGAGGAAGCCCGGACCTTCGTACCATGTGTCGAGCACCAGTTGGTCGCCCTCGTCGGCGGTCAGCGTGCGGTGGCCCGCGCTGTAGTACTGGTGGACGATGTGGCCCATGCATTCGTTGGCGAAGTACGTGAAGTCCTTCGCGCCATGGATCGGAACGAAGTGGCCGAGATCCGCCATATTATCGACGATTTCGACGCCGTGGACATTGAGATCGCCCATGAAGTCGATCTTCCATTCGACCCAGCCCGGCTCGCCGTAGTGGCCGCCGAAATTGGGCAGATCGTATTCCGGCTCCAGCCCTTCCGGATCGTTCCACATCCACACGATGCCGGCGCTTTCCACCACATGGTAGTGCTGCAGTTTGGCCGCCTTAGGGACGAAGTTTTCCGAATAGGGGATATGGTTGCACTGGCCATCGGGGCCGAAGCGCCAGCCATGGAACGGGCAGCGGATCGATTCGCCTTCGACGTGTTCGCCGTCGAGCACGATGTACGAGGTCGAATTCTTGGCGAGGTGCGCGCCCATGTGCGGGCAATAGGCATCGGTGACGTAGACTTTGCCCGATTCCCCGCGATACATCACGAGATCCTTGCCAAAATAACGCATCGACGTCGGCGTGCGGGTGGCGTCCGTTGCCGGGGCGATCATGAACCAGCCACGCGGATAATCGAATTCGCCGAGGCCATAATCCTTGCTTGTTGCCATAATGGTATCTCCCGAAAGCTGCCGTCATACGGCCTTTAGCATGAACGTATGATAAGCGAAAATCCGCCGTTTGGCGAAGCCTCTTGCGCCGCACACCATTTGTGCAAAAATGCACGCCATGGAATGGGGCGATCTCAAGGTCTTTCTCGCCGCCGTGCGCACCGGCTCATACACTGCGGCCGGGCGGCGGCTGGGCATCAACCGTACCACGGTCGGGCGTCGCATCGATGCCTTGGAAAATGCCTTGGGCGTCAGCCTGTTCCAATACACGCCCAACGGCCCGGCCCCCACCCGCGAAGGGCAGGAACTGCTGGCCACCGCATCGCTGATCGAGTCCGAAATCGACACCCTGATGGCCCGGATGAAGCTGCCGGGCGAAGCGCCGGAAACCATCCGCATCGCCAGCAGCGGCGATCTGGCCAGCGAATTCATCGGCGAACTCGCCCGGTTCCAGCGGCAGGAAACGCGCGCCGTGATCGAACTCCTGAGCGAAAACGATCCGCTCGATTCGGTGACGCAGCGCCGCGCCGATCTGGCCATCGCACTGGTCCGCGTCCCGCCCGTGCGGCTGGCCGGGGTGCAGATCGCAACGCTTTCGCAGGCGCCCTATGCCCGGCGCGACGGGGCGGATAACCGCCTGCTGGGCTGGGGCCACGAAATCCAGACGGCGGTGCCCGGCCAGTGGACCGTGGCCAACCCCGCGGGCGAAACGGCAGAGGAAGCGGGCGTGCCGCGCTTCAATTCGTGGCAGCAGCTCAAGCAGGCCGTGCGCGCCGGGATGGGGCAGGCATCGCTGTGGTGCTTCGCCGCCGATGCCGAACCCGATCTGCAACGGCTGGCCGAACCCGATCCGCGCCACGATTATCCGCTATGGCTGCTCCATCGCACGAAATCGCCGCCTGGCCCCTCGTTGCGCAAGCTGATCGCATTTCTGGAACAGGCATTGCACGAACGGCTGGCCTGATCAGATCGTATGATCGAGCACGGCACGGGTGACTTGCCCCGTGCGCAACGCTTCCATCGCATCCTCCACTTCGGCCAGCGGCCAGACGCGCGTGATCTGCGCGGCGATTTCCAGTTTGCCGTCCTGCGCCAGCCGAATCAGTTCGGGATAGTCCCGTTCGGGCCGGGCGCCGCCAGCCATCACCGCCACGATTTCACAGCCTGACACCACCTTGTCGAGCGGGAGGGCAGCGGTCGATCCGAACGCGGCCATGCCGATCAGCACCACCCGGCCCCCGCGCTTCACTCCCAGCAAAGATGCCTCAATCGCCGAGGGCGCACCGCAGCATTCGACCACCACATCGATGGGCGCGAACGCGTCACGCATCCGCCTGGCCAGATCCTGCGCACTTTCGCCCCGCTGCGACAGGAGGAAGGCATCCGCGCCGAAGGAGCGGGCGACCTCTTCCTTGTCCGGGTTCATATCGACGGCAAGCACCGTGGCCCCGGCCAGCTTAGCCCCCTGGATCGCGTTGACGCCGATCCCGCCGACGCCGATCACCATCACCCGGTCGCCTTCGCCCACTTCGCCCAGCACGCAGGAGGCGCAATAGCCGGTGGAGACGGCACAGCCGATCAGCGCGGCCTGTTCGGGCGGCAGATCGCCGGTGGCGTAAAGCTGGCTGGCCTTGACCACCGTTTCCCCGGCGAACGAGGAGACATTGGCGAATTTGCCGGTGGGCTGGCCTTCCCAGGTGAACGGATTGTCGGAGACGTAGCCCCAGTTGATATCGCAATTGGCGGGCGTGCCGCGCTGACATTCGCGGCATTCGCCGCACGGGGTCTGCGTGCCGATCATCACCGCGTCACCCACGGCCCACTGCGTAACACCGGGGCCGACTTCGGCCACCACGCCCGCGCCTTCGTGGCCCAGCACGATGGGCACCTGGACGCCGGGAATTTCCATCATGTTCATATCGCTGTGGCACAGGCCGGTGCGCAGCACGCGCACTTTCACTTCGCCTTCGCGCGGCGCGCGCACTTCCAGCGCATCGGTGACAACCAGCTTCTGCCCATCCCAGACGATCCCGCGCATCACTTCTCTCCCAATCCGGCGAGCAGGGGCAGCGACCACGAAGGATCGTCCCGATCCACCCGCCCCATTGCCGCATCCCCGCTCAACTGCGCGAAGGATGCTTCATCGACATCGCGTATCACGCCATGATCGAACACCAGCGAGCGATGAAGGAATTTCCACGCCCCGTCGCGCCGCGCATACTTGTCGAGATAGCGGCCATAGACGATGTATTCCTTGCGCTCTGGCGGGTGCGTGCGGTGATAGGCGCGAGCGTGGTGTTCGCCTTCCGCATAATCGCCATCGACCACGATCAGGCTGTTGGAAATGCTGTGGATCGTCAGTTCCCACGGCGCCATCGCCTGCGGCAGCCAGGCGACGAAATCATCGGGATTGCCTTTGAACATCGACCCGTGATCGTCGATCGCATCGTCGTGATAGAGCGCGCGGACCAGCGCGAAATCGCGCCGGTCGCACCCCCGGCAATAGCGCATTACCAGATCCCTGATAGCCATCTGGTCGAGCAGGGTCCGGTCAGTCATTGTTCTCTCTCCGATTGCATGCGCCCCGTCTTGTCAGCTACAGATTCCTGCATGAATCGAAAAGCCTCGGGCTGGAACGCGTAATAGGTCGCGACGGATCGTTACGCAAATCCACAAACGAGCGGGAGAACAATCGCAATGACCGCAACCACGCCGGAACCGGCGGGCATGAATCATGGCGAAAACGCCGCCGAACTGGCGCGGCAGGCGCGGATGAAGGCCGCGCTGCAAGCCTATGCCGACCGCATCAATGCGGGCGATGCCGCAGGCGTGGCCGCGCTGTTCGCGCCCGACGCCGTGATCGAAGACCCCATCGGATCGCCGCTCAAGACCGGTGCGGACATTCCCGCCTGGTTTGCCGATACCGTCGCTTTCGGCACGCGGATCACACCCGTGGCCCCGCTTCGCGGATCGCACGGCAACGAGGCTCTGCTCGTGTTCGACGTCACTTTCACGCCGCCCGGCGGCAATCGCATGCGCATCCGTTCAGCCGATGCCTGTACGTTTAACGAAGCCGGGCAGATCACCAGCCTGCGCGCCTTCTGGGGGCCAGCCGATATCGAACCGGCCTGACGCCCCGCCCCACTATCACCCCAGCCGGAACACCGGCCTTTTGGAGAGGAAACCCACCCCATGAGCAGCAATTTCCCCACGCTCACCAGCCCCAAGCGCATCGGCGCGCTGGAACTGTCCAACCGCATCATGGTCACCGCCATGGGCGTCAGCCTCGCCAATGAAGATGGCACCGTCAGCGACCGGCTGATCGATTACCACGTCGCCCATGCCAAGGGCGGCGCGGGCATGATCATCATGGGGGTGACAGGCGTCGCCTGGCCGGTGGGGCAGGTCCAGCCCAACCAGACGGCGATTTCCGACGACAGGTTCCTGCCCGGCCTCACCCGGCTTGCCGAAGCGGTCCATGCGGCGGGCGGGCGGATTGCCGCGCAGCTTCACCACGGCGGCCTTGTCGCCGGATATTCGGGGCAGCACGGCCATCCGCTGTGGGCGCCAGCGATCCCGCCCGCGTTCAAGGGCGATTTTCCCGATTACTTCCTGCCCGAAGAAATGGCCGCATTTGCAGGCGGCGTGGTGCCCACAGTCAAGCCGCTGGAGAAGGAGGATATCGCCCTCGCCATCCGCCAATATGCCGAGGCCGCCGTGCGCGCCAAGAAAGCGGGCATGGACGGCGCGGAAATCCATGGCGGGCATGGCTATCTGCTGTCCTCTTTCATGTCCCCGTCGACCAACACGCGCACTGACGAATATGGCGGCTCGCTGGAAAACCGCGCGCGCCTGCTGCTCGAAGTCGTGCGCGCCGTGCGCCAGGCCGTGGGGCCGGATTTCCCGGTGTGGGTGAAGCTCGATTCCCGCGAAATCGGCAAGGCCGTGGGCATCACTATCGAAGACGCGGAAAAGGTTGCCCCGTGGGTCGAAGCAGCGGGCGCCGATGCGATCACCGTCACCGCTTATCACGATGTCGGCCAGGGTAAGCTCCATTCCGGTTCCAACATCCCGCACGAACCGGGGATGCATCTCGAATTTGCCCGGCGGATCAAGGATGCGGTGGCGATCCCGATCATCGGTTCGGGCCGGTTGGAACTGGATATGGCGGAAAGCGCGCTGCGCGACGGCAAGATGGATTTCATCGCCATGGGGCGCAAGCTGCTGGCCGATCCCGATCTGCCGCGCAAGGCCGCCACAGGGCGCGAGGCCGATATCCGCCCGTGCATCTATTGCTACACTTGCGTCAGCACCGCCTATGTGCGCGAGCCGGTGCGCTGCGCCGTGCGGCCGGAAACCGCGCTGGAAGGGCAGAACTGGCAACCTTCCGCCGATGTGAAGCGGATCGTCATCGTGGGCGGCGGACCCGGTGGGATGGAATCGGCGCGGCGTCTGGCCAATGCGGGCAAGCAGGTTGTGCTGATCGAAAAATCGGCCCGCCTCGGCGGTACGCTGCAATTCGCCGGGCTGGCTTACGAGCCCAACGAACGGCTGCTCAACTGGCTGCGGCGGGAAGTCGAAGCCGCCGGGGTCGACGTGCGGCTGAACACCGAAGCGACGGTGGAACTGGTCCAGTCGCTCCACCCCGATGCGGTGATCGTCGCCACCGGCGCGGTGCGCGACATACCGCCGATTCCGGGCAGCGATCTGGATAACGTGCTGTCGGGCGATGACATGCGCGCACTGATGCTGGGGCAGGATTCCGAAGCGCTGAAACGCAAGACGAGCTGGACCACCCGGCTCGCCACCAAACTGGGCGCGGCGACCGGCGTCACCGCCAATCTCGACGTGGTGCGCAAGGCCACGCATGCGTGGATGCCGCTGGGCCAGAAGATCGCCATTATCGGCGGCGAACTGGTGGGCATCGAACTGGCCGAATTCCTGCAGGAACGCGGGCGCGATGTGACCGTGATCGGCGAAGCGGAAAAGTTCGGCGGCGGCTTGCTGCTGGTGCGCCGGATGCGCATTCTGTCCGAACTGAAGGAACACGGCGTGGCGATGTATCCAGGCTCGCGCGATATTGCCTTCACCAAGCAGGGGGTCACCTTCACCGACCGCGAAGGGCAGGCCCAGCAGATTCCCGCCGATCACATCATCGTCGCCATGGGCGCACACGGGGATTCCACGCTGGCGAACGGCCTGCGCGCGGCGGGCCTCAATGTCCTCGAAGTGGGGGACGGCACCGGCGTCACCTATATCGAAGGCGCGGTGCGCGGCGCGGCGGAAGCGGTCGCCTCGCTATGACGGCGGCGCCCGGCACCGCACCGCCCTTCTGCCTCAATGGCTTCAACGGTTCGGTCTTCACCGGCCAGAAGCAGGATTTGCGCGCCTGGGTCGATGCGGCAGCGGCTGCCGGGTTCGCTTTCTACGGGCCGGATT
>CAYXMY010000026.1:0-29306 GCA_964466155.1 uncultured Caenibius sp.
GTTCCCGATTGCCGCCGCGCTCGCTGCCGGGGCGGATGTGGTGATTACCGGCCGCGTGGTCGACAGCGCGCTGATCCTCGGCCCGCTGATCCACGAATTCGGCTGGAAGGAAGACGATTACGATCTGCTGGCGGCAGGCTCCGCCGCGGGGCATATGCTCGAATGCGGGACGCAGGCGACCGGCGGCACCTTCACCGATTGGCAGGATGTGCCCGACTGGGCCAATATCGGCTTCCCCGTGGGCGAATGCCGGGCGGACGGAAGCTGCGTCATCACCAAGCCGGAAGGCACCGGCGGGCTTGTCTCCGTGGGCACGGTCGCGGAACAGTTGCTGTACGAAGTCAGCGATCCGCAAGCCTATTTCCTGCCCGATGTGGTGTGCGATTTCAGCCAGGTAAAGCTGGAGCAGGTGGGCGAAAACCGCGTGCTGATGACCGGGGTCAAAGGCTATCCGCCGACCGACCAATACAAGGTCTGCGTCACGTACGATTCGGGCTGGCGCTCCATCGCGCTGATCCCGATCGTGGGCATCGATGCCCCCGCCAAGGCGCGGCGCACGGCGGAGGAACTGCTGAAGCGCACTTCGGCCATGCTGCGGGATCGCAACTGGCCCGACTGGTCGCACACGCATGTCGAAGTGATCGGCACCGAAGCGAGCTTCGCCGACAGCGCCCGCCCCCTGAACCCGCGTGAAGTGCTGCTGAAGATCATCGTCGATCATGACGATCCGGCCGCCGCCGCGCTGTTCAGCCGCGAACAGTCGACCGCGATCATGAACATGGCGGTGGGCACTTCCATCGCCCCGATCATCGCCGCACCGCGCGCCATCCCGCTGACGGAAATGTTCCTGTTCCTGATGGACAAGCAGCAGGTGCCCGCGCAGGTCACACTTGATGGGCGGGATATCGGCTTTGCCGACCGCTTCGTCGGGGGATACGATCCGGCCATGGCTGCCCCGCTGCCCATCCCCGCCGATGCGCCCACGGACGCGACGGTGGAGGTGCGCCTGATCGATCTCGCCTGGGCGCGCAGCGGCGACAAGGGCCGCCTGTTCAATGTCGGCGTCATCGCGCGCCAGCCGGAATACCTGCCCTATATCCGCGCCAGCCTCACCCCGCAGGCGGTGGCCGAATGGTATCGCCACCAGTTCGACAATCCGGCCGACCGGCGCGTGGACGGCTACGAAGTGCCCGGTTTCCATGCGCTCAACTTCGTGGTGCACGATGCGCAGGGCGGCGGGATCAACATGTCCCCCAGATTCGATCCGGCGGCCAAGTCCATGGGGCAAGTGCTGCTGGAAATGCCGGTGAAAGTGCCCGCGGCAATGGCTGCCGCCCTCAAGCGCTGACGCCCACGGTAACGGAGAGCAAGGATGCAGGACAACAACACGCCCTATCTGATGCGGGGCATCAAGCCGGTGGAAACCGCCAGCAGCACGCTGGTCAGTTCCTCCCCCTATCTCAACAATCCGCGCCTGCGCGAATGGATCGCCACCGCCTATCTGCGCCGCAGCGCGAAGGACCGGCCAACGTCCGCCGATGCCTACGAATTGCACCTGATCCTGCGCGATATCCTCGATCTCGACCGGATCGAGGAGCTGTTCACCGCGCAGCGGAAGAAATCGGCGGAGCTGGACCGGTGGTTTGCGGAAGGCTTTTCCTCCACGTTCTCGGTGGAAGACCTGCTGACCTATCCCGAAGGATCGCTGGGCCATATCTTCGGCCGCTATCTGGCGGACAACGCCTTCCAGATCGATATCGTCCCCCGGTTCGAGCCCAAGTCGCAGTTCGAATACTATGCGCTGCGCAGCGGGCAGACGCACGATCTCGAACATATCGTCACCGGCGGGAATTTCGACATTCTGGGTGAACTGGTGCCGTACTATGCGCGGCTGACCAATGTGCCGCGCTTCCTCGATGCGGAACTGGCCGGGCTGGTCAACGCCAACCAGTTGCTCGGCGCGCATCGCCTCGTCACCCGCACGGGCCTGCACTATCCGCAATCGTTCCTGTCCGCGATGGAAGCGGCGCAGGCCGGGATGCAGGTCGGCCTGCAATCCGGCCCGATCTTCATGGCCAAGTACGAGGACGTGTTCCATCTGCCCGTGCCCGAAGCGCGCGCGGCGCTGGGGATCAAAGGCGCGGTGAATGTCGATACCGCCGCCGCCTCGCTCCAATGGGACGAATACGCCTGAGGGGATCGGCCCTCCCCCCTTTTTCCCGGCCCGCTCTCGTTCCCCTCCCCCTTCGGCATCGCCCGCCCCCCTTCGCGGGCGGTGCCGAAACGCAACGCAACGCCATACGATTGTGCATGGAGCGGCCCCTGCCGGTTGCCTGCGCGGGCGACATGGTCTAGCCGGGCGCCCGCGTGGTAAGTGTGGAGGCAGAACATGGCTATGCGACAGATCGCCGCGCTGCCCTATCGCGCGGATTCCCTGGCGGTCGATGCGCCAATCCGGATTCTGCTGATTACCTCGCGCGGCACAGGCCGCTGGGTGATTCCCAAGGGCGGCCTGATGCCGGGCATGTCCCCGCACGCCAGCGCCGCGCGCGAGGCGGAGGAAGAAGCCGGTGTGCTGGGCGCGGCCTGCCCCACGCCCATCGGCACTTACCAATTCCGCAAGCGGCGCAAATCCGGCGCTTCGGTGCTCACCGATGTGCAGGTTTTCCCGTTCGCCGTCACGGAAGTGCTGGACAATTGGGAAGAACAACACGAACGCGAACGGCGCTGGTTCACACTGGCCGAAGCCGCCGAGGCGGTGGACGAACAGGATTTGCGGGCGCTCATGCGCAGCTTTGCCCCGCGCGAATTCCATCGCGCGGCGTTGAGCACCAAAGTAATAGAAACAGTGGCGGATAAAACAGGGGTTAATGCCATGTTTGCTTGGTTCCAGCGGCTCATCCCGCAACAGGGCAACTTCTTCGAGCTTTTCGAACAGCAAGCCGGCATTCTGATCGCTGGCGCCGATGCGCTGGCCCGCCTGCTGCAAGGCGGGCCGGGCAAGCTCGATCACGTGCGCGAGCTGGAAGAGCGCGAACACGATGCCGACAATATCACCCGCGAAGTGCTGCAGGCCGTGCGCCGCACTTTCCTCACCCCGTTCGACCGCGGCGCGATCACCAGTCTGATCGGCACGATGGACGATGCCATCGATGAAATGCACATGACGGCGGGCGCCGCCGATCTCTACGACATCACCGAATTCGAACCGGAAATGCGCGACATGGCGGCGATCATCGTCGATGCCGCGCGGCTGACGGCGGAAGCCATGCCGCTGTTGCGCAAGATCGCCGACAACGGCGTGCGCCTGCACGAACTGACCGAGCGGCTGGTGCGGATGGAAGGCCATGCCGACGGCATCCATGCCACCGGGCTCAAGCGCATTTTCCGCGAAATCGGCAGCCGCGATCCGTTGCAATTCATGGCGCGGCAGGAAATGTTCAAGCGCCTGGAACGCGTGGTGGACCGTTTCGAAGATATCGCCAACGAGATCGACGGTCTCGTGATCGATCACTCCTGAAAACCCGGCAGCCGCCCGCATGGATCACAACCTCGCCCTCCCCCTGCTGATCGGGCTGATCGCGCTCGCGCTCGCATTCGATTTCCTGAACGGCCTGCACGATGCGGCCAACGCCATTGCCACCGTGGTCGCCACCAAGCTGCTGTCGCCGGTGATGGCGGTGCTGTTCGCCGCGTTCGGCAACTTTGCCGCTTATTGGCTGGTCGGGCTGCATGTGGCCGAAACCGTGGGCAAGGGGATCGTCGACAAGGACGTCATCACCCCCGCCGTGGTGTTCGGCGCGCTGGTCGGTGCGATGTTCTGGAACGTGCTGACCTGGATCAAGGGGATTCCTTCCTCCTCCAGCCACGCCCTGATCGGCGGGTTGCTGGGCGCGGGCATCGTCCATGCCGGGCCAGGCGCGGTGGAAGCGTCGGGCACGCTCAAGACCATCGCCGCGATCTTCGTTTCGCCCGTGCTCGGCTTCGCCATCGCGATGTTTCTGATGCTGGTGACGAGCTGGATCTTCCGCGGCGTGCAGCCGCGCCAGGCCAACGGCATGTTCAAGGGGCTGCATCTGCTCTCCTCCGCCGCCTATTCGATCAGCCACGGCGCCAACGATGCACAAAAGACAATGGGGATCATCACCGTCCTGCTCTATTCCACCGGGCATCTGGGCGGCGAATTCCATGTGCCCGAATGGGTGGCGGTCTCATGCTATCTCGCCATCGCGCTCGGCACCATGTCGGGCGGGTGGAAAATCATCAAGACGATGGGCAGCAAGCTGACCAAGCTCAATCACCATTCGGGCTTCTGCGCCTCCACCGCCGGGTCCATCGTGGTATTCGGGGCCAGTGCGATGGGCATCCCGATTTCCACCACCCATGCCATCACCGGCAGCGTGGTCGGCACCGGCGCGGCCCGCCGGGCCAGCGCCGTGCGCTGGAGCGTGGCCAGCCGCGTGATCGTGGCCTGGTTCATCACCATTCCCGCCAGTGCTGCGGTGGGGGCGCTGTTCTACCTCATCACCCGCCTGTTCTGAGGCGGCGGCGCACCCTTGCCGCGTTGCAGCGATCCGGGATTGGCACGGCGGGCATTTCTCCCTAAAGGCTGCTGCCGGAAGCGGGAGAAATCGCTTCCGCTGATCGCGCCGGTGCCCGGAAGGGCTTAAAGGGGAACGCGGTGAGGAACGGGCTTTTCCGCCCGCTCCGAATCCGGGGCTGTCCCTGCAACTGTAAGCGGCGAGCGCGATGCATAGGCTTCCCTCCGGGGAAGCAGCCACTGGGCCAGACGCTAAACCGCGCGGGGCCTGGGAAGGCCATGCATCAAGCGATGACCCGCGAGCCAGGATACCCGCCAGTGCACGGTCGCTCTTGCCGCGATCCAGGGGGTGGTCATGGCACGGTAACTCTCCGTCTGAGCGACGAACCGATGCGGCTGGGGCCGCGCGGGTTATGCGCATGCGGGCGAAACGACGCCCGTCCGCCAGCGCTGACCGGCCGTTCGTTGCCTGCTGGCCACGCACGGCACGCCCCGCCGCCAGTTGCTCTGGCGCGAGGGTTGTCATGAAGTTTTCCTGTATCGTTCCTCTTTTCGCGGTGGCGGCGGCAGTGCCGCCCATGCGGAAGCCGCTTCGCGGGGCGGCCAGTGCGCCGGGCATGGTGCTGGCGGACGAATTGAACATCGTCCTGCGCTATGATTATCTGCCGCTGGACGAAGTGATGGAAGTGCTTATCACTCGCGCACCGATGCAGCATGTCGTCGTCACCGGGCGCAACGCCGCCGCCGCGCTCACCCGGTCAATGGGCGGCGATCTGCCGCGCCAGACTGCGCGCCGCCGCGACATAGGCGGGGCCGCCGCAGACCGTCCACGCCTGCGGCAGACGGAGACGCGGAATGGCGCGCAGCGCCGGATGAGGGAGCATCTCGGTGCCCTGATCGCTCACTCTGTCGCTGTCCGTCTCGACGATGATGAAATCGGGCCGGGCCGCGACCATTTCTTCGAGCGACATGGTGGACAGCTCCGGCTTGCCGAGCTTGCCCGCGAGATTGACCAGCCCCACGCGCTGCATCAGTTCATCCACCAGCGTGCCCGTGCCGGTAAGGTATCCGCGCCGCTGGTAATAGGCGGCCACACGCCCGCGCCCCGGCTTCGGCAGAGCGGCCCATTGCCGTTCCATGTCGGCAATCAGCCGTTCCCCACGCTCAGGATGCCCCACCGCGCGCGCGACCTTGCGCGTTTCGCTCACGATATCGGCGAAGCTTTCCGTCCGTTTGACATCGAGCGTGCGATACCCCCGGCCTTTCAGTGCAACCGCCACCGCGCTGCCCCGGGCGGGCATGCCGACCAGCAGATCGGGCTGGATCGCCAGCATTTCTTCCGCCGATTCGCCAAGGATGGGATAGCCCTTCACCTGTGCCGCCACCGCCGACAGGGCGGGATTGGTCACGTTGTGCGTAAGACCGGCGATCTGCCGCCTATCCGCCAGCGCGACGAGGAATTGATCCGTACAGAGGTTGATCGAAACGATTCGCTGGGGCACGCGCTGCGCGGCGGCCTTGCCCGGCATCGCGGACCGCGCCGCCGCCCCGCCACCGGCAAGGCAAAGGGCCAGCAAAGCGGCGGCAAGAGCCATGCGGCGGCGCACAATCATTTCCATCAGCGGCATCATGCCCTTCCCCATAACGACACGACCCCGGGACACAAGCGTGACGGGGCAATCGATCCATTGCGAGGTTTTCGTGCCCCCCAATTTCCTGTCTGACACGCGGCATCCGCTGCTGCTGCCGATACTCGTGCTGCTGCTGGCGGGGGCCATGGCCGCTTCCCTTGCGCTCGGCCCGGTGCCGCTGGCGGGCAGCCGCATCCTGGCCGCGCTGGCCGGGCGGGCGGACCCGATTGCCGAAGCGATCGTGGTGGATCTGCGCCTGCCACGGATGATCGTGGGCGTGCTGGTGGGGGGCATGCTGGGCCTGGGCGGCGCGGTGCTGCAAGGCTACTTGCGCAATCCGCTGGCCGAACCTTCCGTGCTCGGCGCTTCCAACGGGGCGGCATTGGGCGCGGTGATCGCGATCTATTTCGGCCTGTCGCAAGCGCATGTGCTGGCTCTGCCGCTCATGGCCATCGCGGGGGGGCTTGTCACCTTGGCCACTCTGTTCCTTCTCGCCGGCAAATCGGAAAGCCCGCTGACGCTGATCCTGGCCGGGATTGCGATTTCCACGCTCGCCGGGGCGGGGATCAGCCTCGCGCTGAATCTCGCGCCCAATCCCTTCGCCGCGATGGAGATCATGACCTGGCTGCTGGGTTCGCTGGAAAACCGCACGGTGGAGCATATCGGGATCGCCCTCCCCTGCGTTGCCTTCGGGGCCGCGCTACTGCTGGGCAGTGGGCGCACGCTCGACGCGCTGAGCCTGGGGGAAGACGCCGCCCGCTCGCTCGGCATCGATCTGGGGCGCGCGCAGTTGCCGCTGCTCCTCGGCCTTGCCGTGGGGATCGGCGGCTCCGTCGCCGTGACGGGATCGATTGGCTTCGTCGGGCTGATCGTGCCGCACCTGATGCGCCCCTTCACCGACCGCAGCCCCTCCGCATTGCTGTTGCCCTCGCTCATCGCCGGGGCCTTGCTGCTGACATTGGCCGATACCGCCGTGCGCCTTATTCCGACCGAGGCCGAACTGAAACTGGGCGTGGTGACGGCGTTCCTCGGAGTTCCGGTCTTCCTTGTCCACCTGATGCGGGAGCGGCGGCTATGGTGACGATCGCTTGCAATAACATGGCCGTCGCGCTCGGCCAGCGCACCATCGTGGACGGGTTTTCCGCCCGGCTGGAGAGCGGATCGCTGATCGGGATCATCGGCCCCAACGGCGCGGGCAAATCCACGCTGGTGCGCGCCATGCTCGGCCTCACCCCCTTGGCGAGCGGTTCGGCAAGCATCGATGACGAGCCTGTCGCAGCGATGGACCGGCGGACCCTGGCGCGAAAGCTCGCCTATCTGCCGCAGGGGCAGACGCTGCACTGGCCGCTCACGGTCGAACGGCTGGTGGCGCTGGGCCGCCTGCCGCATCTCGCCCCGCTCTCCCACATGCGGGGGGCGGACATGGCAATCGTCGAGGAAGCGATGCGCCGGGCCGATGTCCTGCATCTCAAGGGGCGCAATGCGCAGGAACTGTCCGGCGGGGAACGGGCTCGCGTCCTGCTCGCGCGTGCGCTCGCGGTCGGGGCCGAAGGGCTGGTGGCGGACGAACCGCTCGCCTCGCTCGATCCGGGCCACCAGATCGATGTGATGGAACTGCTTTCCGGGGAAGCCCGCCGCGGCGGGCTGGTCGTTGCCGTGCTGCACGATCTGACGATGGCTGCGCGCTATTGCGACAGGCTGCTCCTGCTGGATTGCGGGCAGCTCGCCGCCGATGGGCCGCCCGCCGCCGTGCTGACGCCCGAAAACCTCGCCCGCGTCTATGGCATCGATGCGCATATCGCCACTGGCCCCGCCGGGCCGATGATCGTGCCGCTGGGCCGCCTGCCCCACCGCGAGACGCCGGACCGGCCATGAACCGAAACGGCGCAGGATCATGCCCCCACCCCAGTCGCGGGGCAAAATTTCCCTGACTGCGGCCAATATACCACAGGCAGCCCGGAGCATCTTTGCGAGAAAGAGGATTATTTCCTTTTATTTTCAATTTCATATAATTTAAATTATGCCCATTACTAAGCAGCCGTGCGGACATACAAAAATGTTCCACTCCTGCCCCGAAACATTGCATTCCATTTTGCCACCTACCTATGTAAGCGGTCACACAGCACGGACGGGACCCCAGCGAACGGGGTTTCGTACCGAGAGGTAAAGCCCTGAAATCAGGCGATATGAGGGAGGAATGCGCGGTGGAAGGGATTCGCTTCGACGGGCGTGTGGCAATTGTGACTGGCGCCGGGCGCGGATTGGGCAGGGAATATGCCCTGATGCTCGCCGCACGCGGAGCGAAGGTGGTCGTCAACGATTTCGCCTGCGGTCCGGACGGTTCCCCCGCTGCTGAAAATCCCGCCGACGATGTCGTGCGCGAAATCGAACAGGCCGGCGGCACCGCCATCGCCGCCAGGCACAGCGTCACCGATGGCGCTGATGCCATTGTCGATGCCGCGATCTCCCAGTTCGGCCAGCTCGACATTCTGGTCAACAACGCCGGGATTTCCGGCGGCGGCTGGTTCGCCGAAATCCCGCCCGCCGACTGGCAGCGCATGATCGACACCCATCTGGACGGCACGGTGCGCATGTCGCGCGCGGCCTGGCCCCATCTGGCGAAGGCGGGCAATGCGCGGATCGTCAATTCGTCCTCCAACGCCTCTTTCGGCGCGCCGTTCACCACCCATTATTCCACCGCCAAATCCGCGATGATCGGGCTGACCCGTTCGCAAGCGCAGGAAGGGGCGATGGCAGGCATCACCGTCAACGCCGTGATGCCCGCGGCTTACACACGGCTGACCGCGCAGATCCCCGATCCGGTGCTGCGCGATTATCTGGCGGCGCATTTCCCGCCCGAACGGGTGGCGGCATTCGTCGTCTGGCTCCTGTCCAGCCAGATCAACGGTGAAATCTTCTCCGTCGGCGCGGGCCGCGCGGCGCGGGTGGTTCTGGCCGAAGGGCCAGCGGCGCTCGCAGCCGAAGATACGCCCGAAGCATGGGCTGCGCTGGAAAGCCAGGTCATGTCGCTCGACACGATGCGCGCGCCGCTCAGCCTGATGGACGAACTGTGCGAGCATCTGACCGATCTCGGCGGCGAAGGCGCGGAAATCGCCCGCCAGATTCGGGACGTCCCGAACTGGAAACCCTGAGGATCGGCTGCGCGCGTCGCCACGCGCGCTCTTCCCGTTCCATCGGTGCCCCTCGCCTGCGGGCATCCCCCCAATCGAAGGATAGAGTCGAATGTCTGATTTTGCGCAAAAAGTCGCCCTCGTCACCGGCGGGGGTTCCGGGATCGGCCGCGCCGCATGCCAACGCATGGCAGCCCAAGGCGCCAGCGTGGTCGTCGTCGACCGTGACGAAGCCACCGCGAACCGCACGGTGGAACTGATCGCAGCAGCAGGCGGCAAGGCGATTGCCGTCACCGCCGACATTTCCAGCCAGGCGGACAACATCGCGATGTTCGATGCGGCGGAAGCGGCATTCGGCGGGGTCGATGCGGCATTTCTCAACGCCGGGATTCTCCAGCCCTACGGCCCGTTCGAGCAATTGAGCCTGGAAACGTTCGACCGGCTGATCGCGGTCAATCTGCGCGGCGCGTTCCTCGGTGTGCAGCAGGCCCAGGCGCGGCTGCGTCCGGGCGGGGCCTGTGTGGTCACGGCATCGGCAGCGGGGATCATCGGCTTTGCCGAAGCCGCCGCCTATTCGATGTCCAAGCACGGCGTGATCGGCCTGGTCCGTTCGGCCGCCGCTTCCTTCGCAGCGCGCAGTCTGCGCATCAATGCGATCTGCCCCGGCATGGTGCTGACCAGCATGAACGGCCTTGCCGCCGTAGAAACCGTCGATGCCCCCGAAGATCTGACCGACCCCGAATATCGCGGCGCGCTGACCGGGCAGCAGGTGGCCGAAGTGGCGCTGTTCCTGCTCAGCCGCCGGTCGGTCGCGCTCAATGGCCAGGCGCAACTGGTGGATGCCGCATCCTTGTCGGCCTTCCCGCCCCTGCCCGCCGAAGCCCTGTCCGCGTCGTAAGCACGGGCAGGCGCCCCAGCGCCAATCACAAAATTACAACCGATGCGTCCCCATGCATCGGAAATACCAAGGGAGTAAAACATGCGTTATTTGAAACTTGCCGGCGTGACGTCCGCGTCGGCCTTCGCCCTGGCGATCTGCGGGGCGCAACCCGCGTTCGCGCAGGATGCCGATGCCGCGGATGCCCCCGCAGCACGCACCGGCGGCGTTCAGGAAATCGTGGTGACCGCGCAGAAGCGCGCTGAAAACCTGCAGAAAGTGCCGGTGGCCGTAACCGCGATCACGTCCGAAGCCATCGCCAACGCGCGCATCGAAAACATCACCGACCTGCGCTCGATCGCACCGAACCTTTACGTCGTGACGCAGCCGGGCGGCAGCAGCATCCCCACCACCGTGATGCGCGGCCAGGTGTCGGGCGCGGCCTCGAACCCGACGGTCGACAACGGCATTTCGTATTACATCGACGGCGTTTACCTCGGCGCGCTGAACGGCCTGATCTTCGACATGTCGGATATCGAACGCGTCGAAATCATCCGCGGCCCGGCCGGTACGCTGTTCGGCACCAACTCGACCGGCGGCGCGATCAACTACATCACGTCCGGCCCAAAGGGCAAATTCGGCGTCAAGCAGGATCTCAGCTACGCCCGGTTCGGTTCGTTCCGCAGCAAGACCCGCATCGACCTGCCCGAATGGAACGGTCTGAGCGCAGCGGTCAGCTACCTGCATAATGAACGCAAGAGCAACGTCCGCAACTTCCGCGAGACGACCATGGATTACACCAGCTACACCAACGGTGCGATTGGCAAGCTGACGTCCGCCAAGAACCTTGGTGAAAGCACGACCGACGCCGTGCACGCCGTCGCGCGCTGGGAAGCGACCGAAGGTCTGACGTTCGACTACAAGTTCGACTGGACGCGCGAAAAATCGACCAGCGCCCCCGTCTACCTGATCGGCCTGCCCGATACACCGGGCGGTTTGGGTGCGTACAGTCAGATCGCAGCACAGGCCGCTGCCGGTGGCCTTTCGCTTAACGACTATATCCAGACCACGCGTGGCAAGATTGCCTACAACGACAACACCACGCCGATGGTGACCAAAACCCAGTCGCATCTCTTTGTCGCAAATTACAAGGCGAACGACTGGCTGACGATCAAGAACACCACCAGCTGGCGTTCCAACAAGCGCACCGGGTTCACCTCCAACCTCGATGGTGTCGGCTTCCTCGATATTGCGCCGAATACTCAGCTCGGTCTGCTCACGGTCATGTGCTGCAGCAAGCTGAACCAGTTCAGCAACGAACTGCAGCTCAATATCGACACCGACAAGGTTACCGGTACGCTGGGTCTGTTCCACTACACCCGCAAGACGCAGCCGGGCAGCAATCCCTGGGGCATGCTGACCAACGAAACGTTCGCGCCGTATTACATGGGCGTCCGCGCATCGGCTTCGTCGATCACCGATTTCGATCGCAGCTTCATCTATCGCGTCAAGCAGGATGCCGCTTACGGCCAGTTGACTTATCACCTGACCGATAAGTTCGATGTCACGGGTGGCCTGCGTTACACGCAGGACGACAAGAACTTCTTCGACACCTCGAACGGCCAGCCCGGTATGAATTACAACTATTCGAAGGGCAATTTCAGCTACCTCGTCAACCTGACCTGGAAGCCGACCGACAGCACCATGGCCTATGCCAAATACAGCACCAGTTTTATCGCTGGTGGCACGGCAGCGGGCCCACTGGCGATCGATCCGGCAACCAACCGCGTTTTCCAGGCGGCCGCCAAGACTTACGGTGAAGAAAAAGCCAAGTCGTGGGAAGCAGGCGTCAAGACCGAATTGTTCGACCGCCATTTGCGCGCCAACCTGGCGTTCTTCTACGTGACCTACACCGGCCTGCAGACCCCGCTGTTCAAATCGGGCGAACTGGTAACCGCTCCCAGCGGTGCGCAAGTGATGTCGATGGCATCGCAGTACACCACCAACTTCGGCAAGGCGCGTGCCTATGGCATGGAATGGGAATTCACCGCCGTTCCGGTCGATGGCCTCACCTTGGGCTGGTCGGGCAGCTACACCAACTTCAAGTTCCAGGAAATCTCGCAGGACATTCTTGCTGCCGGTGGCGTGAGCAGTGTCGGCGATTACCCTGTGTCGCAGCGTCCGAAGTTCATGACCAACGTATCGGCGCAGTACGAAATGCCGCTGGTTAACGACACGAGGCTGGCTCTGCAGGTCGATGGTGCGTATCGCTCCAAGATCAATGTCGGGACGCAGGCATTCAGCAATGCCGGGTTCCTGGCTGCAAATATTCCCGCAAGCGTTTACGACAACAGCTACATCAACGACCTGCTGCACCAGAAGGGCCTGCTTACTGTCAATGCCCGTGCTTCGATCAAGGATATTCCGGTTGGTCCGACCACCGCGACTGTTTCGATCTGGGGCCGCAACATCACCAACAAGCAGCGTCTGAACTTCATCGCCAACACCAGCATCACCGCTGCCGGTCTTTTTGACGATCCGGCAACTTACGGGGTCGATCTCTCGATCCAGTTCTGATGCATCGTCACTGTTGACGGGGGGCCTGCCAGCGAATTGCCGCTGGCAGGCCCTTTTTTCATCTGCCATTCTGAAAAAAACGGTGCCCACCGGGCAAACAGCGAGAGGACATAACCGCATGCGCACAATTGTCACCACCACCGTTTCCGGCCGCTCCCGCGTACTCAAGGCCGAGGAACTGCCTGACAATTACTGGGTCAACCTCTGGTCGGTTTCCGCGGCCGCGCCGCTGGGCGAAGAAAACGCCGGGGGCGACACTTCCTTCCCCCAGGGGGCCGGTTCGGCCAATTGGACTATCGTTTCCGTCCCGCCGGTGGAGGAAATGCGCGCGCATCTCGCTCAGGGGGTGGAAGGGGTCGATCCCGATGGCTTCCATCTCACCAACACGGTGGATTTCGTCGTCATTCTCGATGGGCCGGTGGAACTGGTGCTAGACGATGAAAGCGTGACGGTGCAGCCCGGCGATCTCGTCGTGCAGCGCAACACCAATCACGCCTGGTACAATCGCGGCGACAAGCCGATCCGGCTGCTGGCGCTGATGATGGGCCTGCCGGAATGAGCGCAGAACTGAGCGGCAAGGTCGCGCTCGTCACCGGTGGGTCGAAAGGGATCGGGCTTGGCATCGTGCGGGCATTGCGTGGGGCCGGGGCGCGAGTGGTGGTGGCCGATATCGATGAAGAAAGCTTCACGGCTTGCGATCTGGCGGGCGATCCCGGCGCGGTGCGCTTCGTCCGGGCCGACGCCACGGCGCAAGACGGCGTCGAACAGGCGATAGCAGCCACCCAAGCGGCCTTTGGCAGCCTCGATTGCATGGTCTGCAACGCCGGTGGGCCGGCGGGCGCACTGGGCCGGATCGTCGACACTGCGCCAGACGATTTCGACGATGCCCTGCGCCTTACCGTGCGTTCGGCTTTCCTCGGCATCCGCGCCGCGGGGCGCCATATGATCGACCATGGCAAGCATGGCAGTATCATCGCCATCGGTTCGATTTCCGCACAGGCGGCAGGCGCAGGCCCGCCGATCTACAGCGCCGCCAAAGCTGCCGTCGTGCGGCTGACCCAGAACGCGGCGGGCGAGCTTGCCCCGCACGGCATCCGGGTCAACAGCATTTCGCCCGGCCTGATCCTGACGGAAAACATGCGCTACGCCGGTTTCGGTGAAAACCATGTGAGCCGCTTCCAGCCGTTGCAGACGGCGGGCTTGCCTGGCCATGTCGGCGATGCGGCGGTCTTCCTCGCCAGCGACGCGGCCCGCTTCGTGGCCGGGGCCGATCTGGTGGTGGATGGCGCCGCTCTGGCGGAAGGTATCGCGCTTTACAGCAAACTGGGCTTCAACGGCTGACGAACGCCCGCCGCCCACGCAGCGGGATCTTCGTCAGTGCGCGGCCGACTGATCCACCGGCCCCTTCGGCTTGGGCGAGAGCCAGACAAGCGCCGCCGCCAGGAACATGGCGACGGTGGACAGCAGGAAGACATGGTTCACCGCCACGGCAGTCGCCTGCTGATCGGCGGTATTGCTGATGATGCCCCAGCTCTGGATCGTGGAGAAACCGTCGTTCGTCAGTTGCCGCAGGACATCGTCCGGCTGCAGGGAGGAGACGATTTCACTGCGCGAAACCCGCTGCGCATCGTCCCACAAGGTCAGCACGATAGAGGACGCAATCGCGCTCGCCATGGTGCGCAGGAAATTCTGCAGACCGGCGGCGGACGGCACTTCGGAAGGCCGCACCGCGCCCAGCGTGATTGTGGTCAGCGGAACGATGAAGAACGGCATGGCGAAACCCTGGATCATCTGCGGCAGCGCCAGGGTCCAGAAATCCGCTTCCGCCGTCCAGTACAGCGCGCGCCACAAGGACATGAGCCCCAGCCACGCCATGCCGCAGGACACCATGATCCGCGCATCGACCTTGCCGACCAGCCGCGCCGCGATCTGCGAAGTTATCAGCGCGCTCATCGCCGTGAACGCGGTGACGAGCCCGGCCTGCGTCGCGGTGTATCCCATCCATATCTGCAACCACTGCGGAATGACGACAATGCTGGCAAAATAGGTGCCGAAACACAGCGCCAGCGCCATCACCCCCATGGAAAAGCCCCGGTTGCCGAAGACGCGCAGGTTCACCACGGGGTGGCTGTCGGTCAGTTCCCAGATCACGAAGACGATGAAACCGAGGCCGGCGCAGATCGCGAGGCCGAGCACGAACGGATCGCTGAACCAGTCATGCTCGCGCCCGATATCCAGCATGATCTGCAAAGAACCGATCCAGAACACCAGCAGCACCAGCCCGATCACATCGATCGGGGTCTTTTCCCGCGGCATTTCCAGCGGGCGCAGCAGGGCGATGGCGGCAAGGCTGATCATCACCGCAATCGGCACGTTGATGAAGAAGATCCAGTGCCAGCTCCAGTTGTCGCTGATCGTGCCGCCGATGATCGGCCCCATCGCGGGGCCGAGCAAGGTGGTCATCGCCCAGATACCCATGGCCTTGCCGCGTTGCTCCGGCGGATAGAGGCGCATGAGCAAGGTCTGCGACATCGGCATCAGCGGGCCGCCGCAAATGCCCTGCCCGACGCGGCACAGGACCAGCATGCCGAGCGTGGGCGACAGGCCGCACAGCAATGAGAACATGCCGAAGCCGGTCATGCTGAACAGGAACACCCTGACCGCGCCGAACCGCTGGGCGAGCCAGCCGGTCAACGGCACGCAGATCGCCTCCGCCACGGCATAGGATGTGATTACCCATGTCCCCTGCGAGGAGGAAATGCCGAGATTGCCCGCGATATGGGGAATCGAAACGTTGGCGATGGTCATATCGAGCACGACCATGAAGTTGCTGAGCGCCAGCACGATCCCGGCGATCAGACGCCGGGACGGTGGAAGCAACGAATAGCTGGGCGCCGCGCCGTTCACCGGGGGTCTCAATTGCCCGAGAGGTCGATCTCGACTTCGGTCGACAGGCCCACTCTCAGCGGATGCTGGGCCAGTTCCTTCGGATCGAGCTTGATCCGCACGGGCAGGCGCTGCACCACCTTGATCCAGTTGCCGGTGGCGTTCTGCGCGGGGATCATCGACATCGATGCGCCCGTCCCGCCGGCAAAGCCCATCACCTTGCCATGATAGACCACGCTGCCGCCGTAAAGATCGGCCGTGACCGTGGCCGGCATGCCGACTTTCACCCGGCGCAACTGGCGTTCCTTGAAGTTGGCATCGACATAGACATTGCCAAGCGGCACGATTGTCATGATCGGGGCGCCCTGCGTCACCCGCTGGCCCACCTGGACCTGGCGCTTGGTCACCACGCCGTCGACCGGCGCCCGGATAACCGTGCGATCGAGATCGAGCCGGGCGGATTCCAGCCGCGCCTTGGCCGCCATCACCGTGGGATCGGTTTCCTCCGTCGAACCGCGCACCAGCGCTTCGCTCGCCGTGTATTCGCCCACGGCTGCCGAACGGGTCGATTGCGCCTGCGCCAGTGCGGCCTTGGCCGTGGCGAAGGCAGCGCGCGCCTGCGTCAGTTCCTCACCCGAAACCGCGCCGCTGCTGACCAGCTTCTCGCGGCGCTGCAGATCGATCTGCGCCTTGGTGAAATCGGCCTGGGCTTGCGCGATGGTCGCATCGCGCACTTTGACTTGCGAAGCGAGCGAACCGGTGGTCGCCGATGCCTGACGGAACTTGCGCCGGGCGTCGGCCAGATCGGCTTCCGCCTGCGCCACTCCGATCTTCGCGTCGGACGCATCCAGCACCACCAGCACCTGCCCGCGCTTCACCGTGTCGGTATCGCTCACTTTCACTTCCACCGCCTGCGCCGACATCAGCGGTGTGACTTGCGCCATTTCGGCGTTCACATAGGCGTTGTCGGTGCTGACGTAATTGCGGGCGATCAGGAAATACCACAGCCCTACGCCCACAGCGACGACGAGCACCGCCACCAGCAGACGCCCCAGCCATTTGCGGCGGGCTTCCTGCTGACGCGCCTTAGCGTCGAGATCGGCGCCGTTGACGGCGTCCATTTCGGTCTGCTGCGAAGGTACGGCTTCAGCCATGGGTAGTATCCTTGGATTCGGAAATGCTGGACGCCTGGAAACCGCCGCCAAGCGCACGAATAAGAGCGATGTCGAGCGTATAGGCCCGCGCTTCGAGCGCAGCCAGGGCATCGCGCGCCACCAGCAGCCGATCTTCGACAGTCAACACATCGATATAGGTGGACAGGCCGCCCTGATAACGCAGGCGGGCAATGTCATAAGCCTGCTGCGAAGCGGTAACCGCCGCGCGGGCATCGGCCAGCCGCCCGGCCAGCATGCTGCGGCTGGTCACCGCATCGGCCACATCCTGATAAGCGCCAAGCACGCTCTTGTCGTAATTGGCCACGGCTTCGTCATACGTCGCCCGCGCGCTGCGATATTGCCCGGCGATGGCCCCGCCGTGGAAAATCGGCAGGCTGACCGCCGGGCCGACATTGCCGTAAAGCGAATCCTGCTTGAACAACTGATCTAGACCGAGCGATTGCAGGCCGATCAAGGCATCGAGCCTGATCGCGGGATAGAAATCCGCCCGCGCGACCTTGATCCGGTTGCCCGCCGCTTCCACCCGGGCGAGCCCGGCGGCGACATCGGGGCGGCGCGCGACCAGATCGGTCGTCACCCCGGCGGGAAGGCCACCGGATGCGAGCGAAGCAAGGCGCGGGCGGGCGATATCCAGCCCGCGATCCGGGCCTGCGCCGATCAGCGCGGCAATCTGGTTGGTGCGCAGCGTAATCGCTTCCTGCGCGGCAGCGAGATTGGCCCGCGCGGTCGCCACGGTGGCATCGGCCTGCCGTTCGCTACCCCGTGTTTCCAGTCCGTTGCGCTGGCGCTGCACCACCAGATCGCGGCTGGATGTGCGCAGTTTCAGAGTGGCCTGCTGAATATCCCGTTCTTCATAAAGCCGGGCGAGATTGGCATAGGCATCGGCAATGCCGGTGGCGAGCGCCAGCCGCGCCTGCTGCACATCGTATTGCGCGGCCTGCACTTCCGAAGTCGCCGCCGCCAGCGCCGCCCGGTTCTTGCCCCACAGATCGAGATCGAAACCGATACTGACGTTGAGATCACCCGTGTCGAGCCAGCCGTGCGGCACGAAATCCTTGGGAAAGCCGTTGTTGTAGCTCTGCTTGTTGAGCGTGGCCTTGCCCCCGGCATCGACCGACGGCAGCAAGGGCGCCCCGGCCTGCTGCGCAAGCCCGGCAGCCTTGCGGAACCGCGCGGCGGCGGCGGCCATGTCGGGCGAATTGCGCAGCCCTTCGTCGATCAGCGTATCGAGCTGCGGATCGCCGAAAGCGGTCCACCACGTATCGCGGGGCCATTGCGCGGTAGCGCCTGCGAAACTGCGTTCCGCCGCAACCGAATCAGCCGCGCGCGGAAGAGGCTTCGGCCCCAGATCGGGCACTGCCGCGCAACCGCCGAGCCCCAGCGAAAGCACAGCCAGCACACTGGCCATCTGCAAGTGTTTACGAGTCGCCGACATAAAACCGTACCATCCAGTATTCTGCGTGGCATTGGGCCTGGGAAGAAAACTTGTCAATCAAAAAATCGTACTGTATGGTACGATTGTGAACATGACATGTCCGGACTGCAAAACGAGTCGCCGGGAAACACGCCGGCAGGATAGACGCGACGCCATTCTGGCCGTCGCTGCGGCCTATTTCCTCGAACACGGCTATTCCGCAACCACCATGTCGGCCATCGCCGCCACACTGGGCGGATCGAAAGGCACACTGTGGGCTTACTTCCCATCCAAGGAAGAACTGTTCACCGCGGTTATCGATCAGGTCACCACCGTCTTTCGCGCACAGCTTTCCGAAACGCTCAACCCGCATGGCGCCCTGCGTCCCGCCTTGCGCAATTTCTGTTCCAGACTTGTCGAGAAGATCGTTTCACCCGAAGCCATCGCCCTGCACCGGCTGGTCGTGGCGGAAGCCGGCCGGTTTCCGGAACTGGGCCGCATCTTCTATGAACGCGGCCCCCGGATCACCGTGGGGCTGCTGGCCGATTTTCTCGAAGGCGCGATGCAGCGCGGCCAATTGCGCACGGATTCGCCAACCAACGCCGCCTATTTCCTGATGCAGATGTGCATGGCGCGCGGCCAGCAGCAATTGCTGCTGGGGCTGACCGATCTTGTCCCCCCAGAACAGATTGTCACCGAAGTCGAATATGCGCTCGATCTGTTCATGCACGTTTATGCACCGGAACAGGCCACGCCCGTTCCCGCCTGATCGCCCCCTCCCGAAAGGGCATTCCTCTAAAAAATAGGCTGGCCAAACGGGAACCCCCACAGCTCCGTATGGCCAGCCCGCTGTTCCCGCAAAGGGGAACAGCTATCGCGCAATCTCAGATCCCCAGCGGTTCGATCGTGCGTGGTTCGGGCGCAGCCGCACCTTTCCGCCTTTCGAAATGGAGATGCTCCCGCTTGGGCACGCGGGTGTCGTGCCACACGGTCGAATTGTGGCGCGGCGTCGCCAGCACGATCCGCCCGCTCTCGTCATGGCGGTAATAGCCATGCGCGGCGCCCTTGCGATACCACGCGGTGTCCTTCAACGCCTCCTCTGTCCAGGCATTGTAGGTGCGGCAGGCCGCTTCGTCGGCATCCACCGCCGCATAGTTGTCGTTCACCATCATCTGCAGCAGCTCGACGATGTAATGCACGTGCTGTTCGCCCAGCACGGCATGGTTGGCGGTCAGGCCCGTGTTCGGCCCAGCGGTGATGAGGTAATTGGGGAAACCCGGCACCAGAATGCCTTCATAAGCTTCGGGATAGGGCGTGAACGCATCGCGCAGCATTTGCCCGTTCCGGCCGGTGATATTGAGATCCTTGTACCATTCGAGATAGAACCCCGTCGCCAGCACCACCGCATCGCAGGCGATATGCGTGCCGTCCGCCAGGATCACGCCCGTTTCGTCGAACGCTTTCAATTCGCCTTCGACCAGATGGACATGCTCCTTCTGCAAGGCATCGTAATAGCCGCAATCGAGAATCGGCCGCTTGGCATAGAGCGGATAAGGCGGCGTCAGCTTGCGCACCATGTCCGGGTCGTCGGGGAACTTGCTTTGCAGATAGCCGAGGCTCATCTGGGTCACGGCATCGTTGAGCGGGCCGAAACCGCCCGTCTTGTCATGCCATTCCTGATCGAAGCCCATCATCCCGCGCATATCGGTGAGCGCGCTGACGAGGCTCTGCATCCGCTTCCACTGCGTGACATAGGGGATGTTTTCCATCGCCCAGATTTCCAGCGGCGGCACCGGGGCCAGCGCCTGCGGATTGGGAATGATATAGTCGGGCTGGCGCTGCACCACGGTAACTTCGGCGGCCACTTCCGACAGCGCGCGTGTCAATTGCACGCCGCTGCACCCGGTGCCGACGATCACCACGCGCTTGCCCGCCAGATCGACGCTTTCATCCCATTCGGCCGAATGCATCACCGGCCCGGGGAATTTTGCCCTGTCCGCGACATCGGGCCAGCGCGCCCGCGTCAGCATGCCGAGGCACTGGATGACGGCATTGGCTTCGTACACGACTTCCTGCCCATCGCGCACGGCCTTCACCACCCACAGCTTGCGCGCATCGTCCCAGGTCGCGTCGGTCATTGTGGTGTTGAGGTCGATATTGTCGCGAATCCGGTGCCGATCCGCAACCTTCTCCAGATATTTCAGGAACTCGTCCTTCATCGGGTAGAACTTCGTCCAGCTCGGGTTCGGATCGAACGAGTAGGAATAGAGAATGCTGGGCGTATCCACCGCCGCGCCGGGGTAACGGTTGATCGACCAGGTGCCGCCCATTTCGTGGCGGCTTTCGATCACGGTGAAGTTGAAACCCGATTGCTTCAGCTTCACCGCCGAATTGATCCCGACCATCCCCGCGCCGATCACCAGCACCTTGAAATCGGGCGATGGCATGACATCCTGCGGCACGATCCGCGTATCGGTGACGAAACCGCCATGCTGGCGCGCCACTTCGAACGAGGCTTCGGGCAATTCCATCCCCAGCGCGAGCTTGAGCATTTCGCGGAACAGGCCCGGCGCCGGTTCATGCAGCAGGACTTCCGGCTGGCCGCCGCGCAGTTCGTTCAGCAGCATACCGCGAATTTCCGCCACCACGGCGGGATCGGCTTCCTTATGCTCCGTCTCCCCGAAATCGACGAAGGCTTCGCGCTTCTGTTCCTGCGTCCCTTCGAGCAGCGGCCCATAGCGGTGCAGCAGCATCTGATCGCCGGTAATGTGAATCAGGCTGAGCAACGCGACAATCGGATCAAGCTCCGCAATCGCATCTTCCAGCGTGCGGCCACCGTCCGCAAAGCCACCGTCGGGGTTATACATACGCATCGTCTCCTCGTCCGGATACCGGGACTCAATTTTTCGATATTTATGATGTGAGGAAGCACTTACATCATTGCCGGACGGATAATGCAACGACAATTGCACCGCAAACCGCAATCGCCGCACCGCCCGTGGCATGATCGCGCCATGGCGTTGCGCACCGCCGCCACCGCCCGCGCAATGCCCATTGGTTCCGCCGCGGCGAGCCGCTATGGCGCAAGGCGAATCTTCGTTTGCGCCGGGTCAATGACCAATCCGGCGCCGCAACCTAGCACGGCCCGCGCGGCCCATAACATTCGGCAGAGGACAATCGATGACCAATCCCGCCATTTCCGAACGAGCCCGGGATATTGCGGCTCGGGTAGAAGCATTTGTGCGCGAAGTCGTGGTGCCTTACGAAAAGGACCCGCGCCGCGATCACCACGGTGCGCCGCTGGACGAACTGGTCACCGAAATGCGCGGGAAAGCGCGCGCCGCCGGGGTGCTCACACCGCATATCCTGCCCGACGGTTCGCACCTGACGCAGCGCGAAACTGCCGTGGTCCTCATCAAATCCGGCCTTTCGCCGCTCGGCCCGCTGGCCTGCAACACCAACGCGCCCGACGAAGGCAACATGTATCTGCTCGGCCATGTCGGCAGCGACGATCTGAAGGAACGCTTCCTCAAGCCGATGGTCGAAGGCACCGCCCGCTCCGCCTTCTTCATGACCGAACCGGCCGACTGGGGCGGCGCCGGGTCCGACCCCTCGATGATGAAGACCACTTGCGTGCGCGATGGCGATCACTGGGTGGTCAACGGGCGCAAGGCGTTCATCACCGGCTATCACGGATCGAAGATCGGCATCGTCATGGCCAAGGCCGACGAAGGCGCGTGCATGTTCCTGGTCGATCTGCCCGATCCGGCGATCAGCATCGAAACGATCCCCAACACGATCGACAATTCGATGCCGGGCGGCCATGCCGTGCTAGCGCTGAACGATCTGCGCATTCCCGCCAGCCAGATGCTGGGCCAGGCGGGCGAAGGGTTCAAGTACGCGCAAGTCCGCCTTTCCCCTGCCCGCCTGTCGCACTGCATGCGCTGGCTCGGGGCGTGCATCCGCTCCCACGAGATCGCCACCGATTATGCCTGCCGCCGGGAAGCCTTCGGCAAGGCGCTGATCGATCATGAAGGCGTCGGCTTCATGCTGGCGGAAAACAAGATCGACCTGCAACAGGCCGAACTGATGATCGATTGGTGCGCCACCGTGCTCGACACCGGCTCGCTCGGCACCGTCGAAAGCTCGATGGCCAAAGTCGCCGTATCGGAAGCGCTGATGCGCATTGCCGACCGCTGCGTGCAAGTGATGGGCGGCAAGGGCGTGACCGACGACACCATCGTCGAACAGGTGTTCCGCGAAATCCGGGCTTTCCGCATCTACGACGGCCCGACCGAGGTCCACAAGTGGAGCCTCGCCAAGAAAATCAAACGTGAATGGAAGGAAGCGCAGGGCTGAAAGCGAAGCTGGCCCGGCCCCGCAATGGCCGGGCGCCCACCTGCTTTCGCGCCTATGCCCCTGCTGCTAGACGCACTCTATGCTTAATCTGAATGGGCTTACCGTCCGCCTCGGCGGCCGCGCGATTATCGAAGACGCCACCGCCATGCTCCCGCCGCGCGGGCGCATCGGCCTTGTCGGGCGCAACGGCGCGGGCAAATCCACGCTGATCCGCACGATCACGGGCACGATCGAACCCGATACCGGCACGATCGCCATGCCGCGCGGCGCGCGCATCGGCTATATCGCGCAGGAAGCCCCGGCGGGCAAAGGCACACCGTTCGAAACCGTGCTGGCCGCCGATGCCGAACGCACCGCACTGCTCATCGAAAGCGAAACCGCCACCGATGCGGCCCGACTGGCGGACATTCACGAACGGCTGATCGCCATCGACGCCCACGCCGCCCCATCGCGCGCGGCGCGCATCCTTGTCGGGCTCGGCTTCGACGAAGACGCGCAGCATCGCCCGCTGGACAGTTTTTCGGGCGGCTGGCGGATGCGTGTGGCGCTGGCCGCACTGCTGTTCTCCGAACCCGAACTGCTGCTGCTCGACGAACCGTCGAACCACCTCGATCTGGAAGCGGTGCTGTGGCTGGAGGATTTCCTCAAGACCTATCCCGCCACGATCCTGCTGGTCAGCCACGAGCGCGATTTCCTCAACAACGTGGTCGATCACATCCTCCACCTGTCGCACGGCAAGCTGCAACTCTACCCCGGTGGGTACGACGCGTTCGAGCGGCAGCGGGCCGAACGGCAGGCCCACGCCGCCGCCGCGCGCGAGAAGCAGCAGGCGGAGCGGGACAAGCTGCAGGCCTTCGTCGACCGCTGGCGCTACAAGGCGACCAAGGCCAAGCAGGCGCAGAGCCGGGTCAAGGCGCTCGCCCGGTTGCAACCGATTGCCGAAATCGTCGACGATCCGACGCTCAGCTTCGGCTTCCCCCTGCCCGACGAACTGCGCCCGCCGCTCATCACGCTCGATCTCGCGGCGGTGGGCTATGGCGAAACGCCGGTGCTCAGCCGCATCAACCTGCGGATCGACCCGGATGACCGGATCGCGCTGCTGGGCCGCAACGGCAACGGCAAGACCACGCTGGCCCGCCTGCTCGCCGCGCAACTGGCGCCGATGGAAGGCGCGATGAACGCCAGCGGCAAGATGCGCGTGGGCTATTTCACACAGTATCAGGTGGAAGAACTGCACGCGGATGAAACGCCGTTCCACCACATGAACAAGCTGATGGCGGGGGCAACGCCTTCCGCCGTGCGCGCGCAACTGGGCCGGTTCGGCTTTTCGGGCGACAAGGCGACGACAGAAGTCGGCAAGCTGTCGGGCGGCGAAAAGGCGCGGCTCGCGCTCGCGCTCATCACCCGCGATGCGCCGCATATGCTGATTCTGGACGAACCGACCAACCACCTCGATGTCGATGCGCGCGAAGCGCTGATCCAGGCACTGAACGCCTATACCGGCGCGGTGGTGATCGTCAGCCACGACCGGCACATCCTGGAAATGACGGCGGACCGGCTGGTGCTGGTCGACAAGGGCACGGCCAGGGAGTTCGACGGCACAATCGACGATTACATCGCCTATGTGCTGGCGAAAGACCCGCCATCCGCCGCCAAAGACGATGCCCCGCGCACGCCCAACAAGAAGGACCAGCGCAAGGCCGCCGCCGATGCCCGCGAAAAGAGCCAGCATCTGCGCAAGCAGGCCAAGGCGGCCGAAGCGGAACTGGAAAAGCTGTCGGCACAGCTTACCGTTATCGATCAGGCGATGTTCGATCCCGCCGCGGCCAAGCCGCCGCTGGCGACTCTCACCATGACCGAACTGATGCTGCGCCGCTCCGAAGTCGAAAAGAAGATCGCCGCCGCCGAAACCGCCTGGATGGAAGCCAGCGAAGCGCTGGAAACGTTCACCGGATAAGGAGCAGGCAAATGAGCGTGGCCTTCCGCCGGGAAAGCGATGACGAACATCTCGAACCCAAGTTCGAAATCCCCATCCCACCCGGCCCCAACCGCGTCACCGCGCGTGGGCTGCGGCTGATCGGGGAACGGGTCGCGGACCTGGAGGCACAGATTGCGGCGGGTGGCGATGAAACCGCCATCGCCGCGTTGAAGCGCGATCTGCGGTATTGGCAAACGCGGCAGATCACCGCCGAACCGATGCCGGTACCCGATGGCGAGACGGTGGAATTCGGCACCAGCGTCACATTCATGCTCAACGGCAAGAAACGCACGCTTGCCATCGTCGGGGATGACGAGGCCGATCCGGCGAGCGGGCTTATCGCCTTTTCCGCCCCGCTCGCCCGCGCCATGATCGGCGCGGAAGCAGGCGAATATGTCGCTTTCGGCGGAAAAGAGGATGCAATCGAAGTGCTGGCGATTGCGGTGATGCCGGAGGATTAGGCTACCCCCTATTCCCCCTGCGCACGCTCCATCAGTTCCATGAAATTGCGGGCGCTGTTGCGGTCTTCCTCATTATCGAAGGCCACGTCCAGATCGGGCGCGGCGCCAAACATATGGAGCAGCGTCCACAGCGCGAAGCGGCGGGCGCGGTCTTTCTCCATTCCGAAATCGACCTGCATCCGCTCCACCCCGGCCTCAAGCGCGGCAGGCGGCAGCGATGCCAGATCGTCAGTGGCGAAATAGCGGCGCAGTTGATCGTCGAAATCCATCGCATGCTCCTTCAGGCGGGGGTGGCGAACCAGATCACGTGCATTGGCCCCTTGCCGTTGCTGCGTGCGCGGACGCCCACTTCGTCCACCGCGAACCCGGCTTTCTTCAGCCGTGCGGTAAAGGCCGGATCCTTGCCCGCCGACCATACGGCCAGTACCCCGCCGGGGCGCAAGGCAGCCTTCGCCGCCGCCAGCCCGCGCTTGGAATAGAGCCGGTTGTTATCCTCGCGCACCAGCCCGTCAGGCCCATTGTCGACATCGAGCAGGATCGCATCGAAATCGCCCGGCCGCGCTTCGATCACATCGCCGACATCGCCCATCAGCAGCGTGACGCGCGGATCGTCGAGGGAGCCCGCCATCAGGTCCGCCATCGGCCCGCGCGCCCAGGCGATGATTTCGGGGACCAGTTCAGCCACAGTCACTTCCGCATCCGGCCCCAGCACTTCCAGCGCCGCGCGCAGCGTGAAGCCCATGCCATAGCCGCCGATCAGGATGCGCGGACGTTTCACCCCGGCGATCCGCTGGTGGCTCTGCGTGGCGAGCGCGATTTCGGAACCGCTGCGGCGCGTGCTCATCAGCTCGTTATGGCCCATCACGATCATGAAATCGCAATCATGGCGGAAAAGCTTCAGTTCTTCCCCGCCCGGCACTTGCGCCGTGCCCAGCAATTCGCGTGCAATCATCCCATCGGCTCCTGCCGGGCCTTATCCTGTCTGGCCCGGCTTCAGTACTGGTCCGCGCGCGGCCCCTTGCGCCCGCCAGGCTTGCCCTTTCCGCCCTTCGGCCCGCCTTTATACGGCCCACGGGGGCCACGCGGACCGCGTTCGGCGCGGACGAACTGCTTGCCATCGCGCGGCGGGGGGCCCTTGCGGCGGTTTTCGCGCGCCGCTTCGCGCGGTGCCTCGGCCGATTCCTCGATCAGGATCGGGTCTTCATCGCGTTCTTCCTTGGCCGTGCGGCGCACAGCAGCGGCAACCTTTGCAGCGATCGGGCGCGGCACCTGGAAATAGGTTTCGTTGCCCGTGATGCGGATCGCGCCGATTTCGTTGCGGGTGATATGCCCCCGGCGGCAGATCAGCGGCAGAATCCAGCGCGGTTCCGCATTGTGTTGCCGCCCCACGTTCATCCGGAACCACACGGTATCCTCAAACCCCGCGCGGTGGCGGTCCTTCTTGCTGGCGTCCCGTGCTTCGGGGGTGTTTTCGATCAGTTCTTCCGGCTGCGGCAGCGAGGAGCGATGCGCATGGACCAGCGCCATGGCAATCGCTTCGGGCGAGCGTTCGGCCAGCAGACGCTGCGCCATGTCGTGATCTTCCTCGTCGAATTCCAGCGGCTGGAGCAACACCTGCATCAGCCGTTCGCGATCCTGCGCGCGGATTTGCTCTGGCGTGGGTGCGTTCACCCATTCGGCGGCCACGCGCGCATGGCGCAGCATCGATTCCACCCGGCGGCGGCGCGGATAGGGCACGATCAGCACCGCCGTGCCCTTCTTGCCCGCACGGCCCGTGCGGCCCGAACGATGCTGCAAGGTTTCCGCATCGCGCGGAATTTCGACATGGACCACGAGGCTGAGCGTCGGCAGATCGATCCCGCGCGCGGCCACGTCCGTCGCCACGCAGACCCGCGCCCGCCGGTCGCGCAGCGCCTGCAGGGCATGGTTGCGTTCCGATTGCGAATGTTCGCCCGACAACGCAACGACCGAGAACCCGCGTTCCTGCAACGTGGCGTGCAGATGGCGGACATTGTCGCGCGTAGCGCAGAACAGCATCGCCGTTTCCGCCTCGTGATAGCGCAAGAGGTTGACCACCGCGTTTTCGATATCGGAGGGCGATACGGCAATCGCCTGATACGCGATATCGCCGTGGCCGCGTTCCTCACCGACGGTCGAAATGCGCAGGGCATCGCGCTGATAACGCCGCGCCAGCGCCTCAATCGGGCGCGGCATCGTGGCGGAAAACAACAGCGTGCGCCGTTCCGCCGGGGCCGCGTCGAGGATTTCCTCCAGATCTTCGCGGAAACCCATGTCGAGCATTTCGTCCGCTTCGTCGAGCACCGCCACGGCCAGCGCCGACAGATCGAGCGCGCCGCGTTCCAGATGATCGCGCAAGCGGCCCGGCGTGCCGACCACGATGGTCGCCCCGTGATTGAGCGCGCGCCGTTCCTTCGACGGGTCCATCCCGCCCACGCAAGTGGCGATCCGTGCCCCGGCCTTGCCATAGAGCCAGGTCAGTTCGCGGCTGACCTGCAAGGCCAGTTCGCGCGTCGGTGCGATCACCAGCGCCAGCGGCGCCATGGCATAAGGCAGGCGTCCTTCATCGCGCAGCAGATCGGTGGCCATCGCCAGGCCGAACGCCACCGTCTTGCCCGAACCGGTCTGCGCCGAAACGATCAGATCGCGCCCGGCGGCATCCGCTTCCAGCACGGCGGCCTGAACGGGGGTGGGGTCGGCATAGCCGCGTTCGGCGAGCGCTTCGCCAAGCAGGGAAGGGATTTGGGGAAAGGACATCGAACTCACAATCGCTTGGTTCGGCATGGGGATACCGGACAGGGAGAGAAAATCAGAGAGCTTGCGCGGCGGCCCAGCCGCTGGCCCAGGCCCATTGGAAATTGTATCCGCCGAGCCAGCCGGTCACATCGACCGCTTCGCCTATAACATAAAGACCGGGCATGCGCTTGGCTTCCATCGTCTTGGACGACAATTCCGCCGTGCTCACGCCGCCCACGGTCACCTCGGCCTTGGCGAAGCCTTCACTGCCATTGGGGACAAAGCGCCAATCGGACAGGCGGCGTTCGGCATCGCGCAGGGCGGTATCCTTCAATTCGGCCAGCATGCCATCGCGCGCCAGCCGCTCCGCCAGAGCAGCGGCCAACCGATCCGGCAGCGCTTCTTTCAGTACGGCGCGCAAGGTGGCACGCGGATTTGCCTGCTTGGCGGCCAGAAGCCAGCCCTCCCCCCGGTCCGGCAAGAAATCGACGGCAATCGGATCGCCCTTGCGCCAGTAGGAGGAGATTTGCAGGATCGCCGGACCGGACAGGCCGCGATGGGTGAACAGCGCGGCCTCGCGGAAAGCGGCCTTGCCCGCGCGGGCGACGACTTCGGTGGCGACCCCGGACAGATCGCGGAACAGGGCTTCTTCCCCGCTCAAGGTCAACGGCACCAGCGCGGGGCGCGGTTCCACCACTTTCAGCCCGAACTTGCGGGCCAGATCGTAAGCGAACCCGCTGCCCCCCAGTTTCGGGATCGAGGGACCGCCGGTGGCGATGACCAGCGCAGGGGCCTGAAACCGGCCTCGATCGGTGGTGACGGTAAACCGGCCATCGGCATGCGACACATCGCCGATGGCGTGGCCGCAATGGACGGTGCTGCCGCTCTTGCCCACTTCATCGAGCAGCATGGCGAGAATCTGCCGCGCGGAACCGTCGCAGAACAATTGCCCCAGCGTCTTTTCATGCCAGGCGATGCCGTAAGCATCGACCAGCGCAAGAAAATCGGCGGGCGTATAGCGGCTGAGCGCGGACTTGGCGAAATGCGGATTGGCGGAAAGATAGCGATCCGGCACGGTGTGCAGATTGGTGAAATTGCACCGCCCACCCCCGGAAATGAGGATTTTTCTGCCCGGCTCATCCGCCGCTTCGATCACCGCGACACGGCGCCCGCGCCGGCCCGCCTGGGCCGCGCACATCAGTCCCGCCGCGCCAGCGCCGAGAATTATCGTATCGGGAGAGTCGATCATGTCCGGTGCGGGCGCCTATCCGCCAAACCGCACCAATAGGCAATCGGTAAGCGCGTATCGCGCTCAAATTGTGAGAAACGGTTCAAGCCGCCGCGAAATGCTCCACAATCTGCCGTTCGATGGGGGTCACGAAATGGATGCGGTAACAATTGCCGCAGCGCTGCTCCGCCCGGGCATCGATCGGGCCGATGGCGCCGATGAACATGCGCAGCTCGCTCCCCGCGGGCGGATCGTTCTCTTCCGCCGCAATCAGGCAATCCGCACAGGAAAGGCC
>CAYXMY010000027.1:0-28677 GCA_964466155.1 uncultured Caenibius sp.
TGCGCTTCGACAGTCAGGAATTCCTGATGGATTACGGCATCACGGTGGAAGACGCGATCCGCGTGGCGCAACTGGGGGAAGAGGCCGGACTGGACGCCATTCATGTCAGCGCGCACGGCGATTCCAATTATGGCCGCACTTATTCCACCGGCCATGCCACCGATATCCGCAACTGCTTTGTCGGCAATGCGGAGAAGATCAAGGCGGCGGTGTCGATCCCGGTGATCTGCCCCGGCCGGATCGAACCGGAAGATGCCGACCGTTTCATCGCCCAGGGCAAGCTCGATTTCGTGACCATGGGGCGCAAGCTGCTGGCCGATCCGCATCTGCCGAACAAGCTGCTGGCGGAACAGCCGGAAACGGTGCGGCCCTGCGTCTATTGCTACACCTGCATCAGCAACATCTTCAAATCGAGCCACGTGATATGCGCGGTCAACCCGTTGACCGGTTTCGAGACCGAGCGGCAACCCGAACCGGCCGAACGGCGCAAGAAAGTGCTGGTAGTCGGCGGTGGGCCGGGCGGCATGGAATCCGCGCGGCTGCTCGCCAACAAGGGGCATCAGGTAATCCTGTGCGAAGCGACCGACCGGCTGGGCGGCACGGCGCAGTTCGCGTCCGTCGCCTATGCGCCGAACCAGCGCATCGTCGAATGGCTCAAGCGTGAAGTGCACGATGACCGGATCGATCTCAGGCTGGGCACCCGCGTCACTTCCGAACTGGTCCGCAGTCTTGGCGTCGATGAAGTGATCGTCGCCACCGGCGCGAAACGTTCGATGCCGCCGATCCCTGGCGCGGATCGCGATTTCGTCTTCTCGGGCGATGACATGCGCAAGCTCGTGCTGGGCCATGATCTGGAAGAAATCGCCGACAAGACCGGCGGCTCGGCCCGTTTTGCGATGAAGTGGGGCGGCAAGACCGGCCTTACCGGCAAGCTGGGCCTGCTGCGCGAAGGGTCGAAGTTCTGGATGCCCATCGGCAAGCGCGTGGTCATCCTCGGCGGCGAACTGGTCGGCCTCGAACTGGCCGAATTCCTCGCCAAGCGCGGGCGGCAGGTGACGGTGCTGGAAGACAGCAGCCGCGTGGGCCGGGGCCTCCCGCTGGTCCGCCGCTTCCGCGTGATCGACGAATGCCACGAACTCGGCGTGGCCTTGCTGACCAACGCCACCGATGCCCGCATCGGCGATCATACGGTGACTTACACCAATGATAGCGGGCAGGAGCGCACCATCGGCGCCGACACGGTGATCGTGGCCCAGGGCGCAACCGGCGATGACAGCGTGGCGGACATGCTGGAGCGGGACGGCTTCACCGTGCACCGCGTGGGCGATTGCACCGGGGTCGGCTATATCGAAGGGGCAATGCGCGATGCGGCGCTTGCCACGCGCACGATCTAGCCGCCGATGACGGCAGAGCAGGACAGGGACGCGGGCTGGCTGGTCGCATCGGTGTGCATTGCCGGGCCTGCGCTGGTCGCGCTGATCCCCATGGCCGCCGCGCCCGCGCTGGTGGCCATGGCGCGGCACTTCGGGGCGGATGCGGGGAGCCAGTTGTTCTCGCAGATTGTGATGACTTTGCCAGCCGCGATGCTGGTATTGTCCGCGCCTGTCGCCGGGTGGCTTGCCGGGCGGATCGGGCAGCGCGCGGTGCTGCTGATTTCGCTGGTGCTCTACATCGTCGGCGGGGCAGGGGTTTTGCTGATCGACAGCCGTTCGGCTCTGCTGGTGCTGCGCCTGCTGCTCGGGATAGCGGGGGGTGGGGTGCTGACATCCTGCCTCGGCCTGATCGGCGACCATTTTTCCGGCCATCGGCGTGAACGGGTGCTGGGCTATGCCACCTCGGTTTCCTCGCTACTGGCGGGCGTGGCGCCGATCTATGGCGGACGGCTGGTCGATCTGGGGGGTTGGCAGGCGCCGTTCGCGCTCTATCTGCTGGGCGTGCCGACTCTGCTGGTGTCATGGTTCGTGATCCGCAACGCCGCGCTGGCGCCGGAAGACGCGGCGGAAAAGGGCGTGGCCGCCGCGCGCGATCTGGCGCATGTCTGGCCCTATTACGTCCTGTTGATCCTGCTGACGCTGGGTATGTTCACCCCGTCCATTCAGGCGGGTTTCGTACTGGCTGCTGGCGGCATGGGCAGCGCGGAAACGATCGGTGCGGTGATTGCCTCCACCTCTTTCGTCGCGATGATAACTGCCTGGGCGTTCGGGTTCCTGCGCCGCTGGATCGGATTGCACGGCTTCCTTGCGCTCGATGCGTTCAGCATGGGCTGCGGTATCCTGTTGATTGGCCTGTCGAGCGAAGTGTGGATGGTGTTTCTCGGCTGCGCGCTGGTCGGCATCGGGGCGGGCATGTCCGAACCGGCCACCGCGTCGCTGCTGTTCCGCCGTACGGGGCCTGCGGTCCATGCGCTGGCCATGGGGCTGATCGTCAGCGCGCTCAACGCGGGGCAGTTCCTCAATCCGCTGCTGTTCGATCCGCTGCGCCGGGGGCTGGGTGTATCGGGGGCATTCGTGGCGCTGGGGCTGGTGTTTCTCATGGTTGCGGGCGGTCTGGTGCTGCGCAACCGGCATGATCTGACAGAAAAGGACAAGGGTTAGGATGGGACAGCGTTTCGCAGGCAAGCGGGTTTTGGTGACGGGCGGCGCATCGGGCATCGGCCAGGCAACCGCCGAACTTTTCGCCGCCGAAGGCGCCACGGTTGCGATTGGCGATATCGACGGTGCGGGCGCAAAGGCAATGGCGGAGCGCCTCGGCGGCGTGGCTTTCGCTTATGACGCGCGCGATCCGGCCGCCGCGGCCAAGCTGGTGAGCGAGGTGGAAAGCGCACTGGGCGGGATCGATATCCTGCTCAACATTGCCGGGATCATGACCTGGGGCCGGATCGAGGAAACCGATGCGGCGGCGTGGCAGCGCACGCTGGATATCAACCTGTCCGGCCCGTTCTATCTGACGCAGGCCGCGCTCGGACCGTTGAAGGCGAGCAAGGGCAATATCGTCAACGTCTCGTCGGCTGGGGCGGTCCATCCGGTCTATGGGACGTCGGTCTATGGCATTTCCAAGGCGGGCGTGATTGCTTTGACCAAGAGCACCTCGCTCGAATGGGCGCGCCACGGCATCCGCGTCAATGCGGTGGCGCCGGGCGGCGTCGCCACGCCGATGCATGAAAAGAGCACGGCGGGTGGCGGGGTCGATCCGGCGATCTTCACCGAAGCGGCAGGGCGCAACATGCCCAAGCTGACCGATCGCGAAGCGTGCACCCCGGCGGAAATCGCCGCCGCCATCGCTTATCTTGCCAGCGACGATGCGTGCTATGCCACGGGCACGGTGCTGATTCTCGATGGTGGGCAGACGACGGGCTGAACGCAACCGCCCCGCAACGCCGATAGGAGCACAGGACATGACCACGAACCCGGGCGCGGACATCTGGGACGCTTTCACCGCACGGCTGGGCGAGGCGCGGGCCACCCTCAACGCCCCAGGGGCACCTGCCGATCTCTTCGACCAGGCGGAAGGCGCGCGCTATCTCAGCCGCCTCGTCCGGCTGGGGCTGGAGATGTATCTGGAAGGGGGCGATCCCGATTTTCCCACTTTCGTGCGGCCGAGCCATGAAACGGCGAAGCTGGGCGGGGACAATCCCGACAATCTCTATCTCTCGGCGACGATTGCCGGGGACCGGACCTATCGCCTGACCGGCAATGTGGGATCGGTGGCCTATCTCAGCATTGGATCGAAAGCGAACCGCTATGCCATCGACGGTACGATGGCCTCCACCGGGGAGCTGAGAGCGAATGAATTTCGCGCCGATGCGAACGGGGATTTCGTCATCACCGCCAGTCAGACCGATCCGCAGGATGGCAGCGCATGGCTGCCGCTGGCGGCGGATTCGAACATCCTGCAAGTGCGCCAGACGTTCATCGACCGGCGCAGCGAAATTCCGGCGACGTTCGCCATCGAACGGACCGGCGATGGCCCGGCGATGCCGCGCCCGCTCGACCCTGAGGCGCTGAAAGCGCGGCTGCAAGGTGCGGCCGATTTCGTGGTCAACAGTTCGAAACTGTTCGCCGACTGGTCGAAGATGTTCATGGCCCACCCCAACGAAATGCGCGATTGGGGGCAGGACATGTTTCAGAAGGCGGGCGGCGATCCGGCGATCTTCTACGTCCACGGTTACTGGACGCTCGAGCCGGGTGAGGCGCTGTTGATCGACACGCCGATCCCCGATTGCGAGTTCTGGAATATCCAGATCAACAACTGGTGGATGGAATCGCTCGATTACCGGTACGTCCCGGCTTGCATCAACAGCGGCACCGTGGTGCCCAACGCGGATGGCACGGCGACCATCGTGGTCGCGCATGACGATCCGGGCCGCCCCAACTGGTTGACCACGCATGGCCATAACCAGGGCTTCCTGCTGCTGCGCTGGATACACGCGGCGCAGACGCCGGTGCCGACCATGCGGAAGATCACGCTCTGAAGACGAGCAGGGGAATACCCGTGGCACAAATGAAAACGGGGCCGCGTATGCGAGCGCGGCCCCGTTTCCTTGTCCGTTCGCGGTGACTACAGCGGCATATAATCGCCGCCGTTCACATCCAGCGTGGCGCCGGTCACGGCGCTGAACAGGTCCGACAGCGGCAGCAGCACGCCATGGGCGCATTCCTCGTCCGTAGGGATGCGGCCGAGCGCCATGGTGGAGGAAATCGCCGCCACCGTTTCGTCGACGCTGGGGCCGCCCTGGGCCGCTTGGTCTTCCAGCCAGGCGCGGGCCGGGGCGCTCATCGTCCAGCCGATGGCGGGCGTGTTCACGCGGATGTTCTTCGGCCCCAGTTCGGAGGCGAGATAGCGGGTCAGCGATGCCAGCGCCGCCTTGGTCGAAGCATAACCGCCCTGATGCTGCACGACCTTGCGCGCGACCTGGCTGCCGACGTTGACGATCGAGCCCCCGCCCTGCTTTTCCATCACCGGCACGACCGCGCGGATCATGCGCAGAGTGCCGATCACGGTGACATCGAATGCGCTGAGCAGCACGTCGAGATCGATCTCGTTCACCGGGGCGAGATCGCCGGGGCGGTAGGCCGAATTGACCAGACCGTCGATCCGGCCGAACGCGGCCTGCGTCTTTTCCGCGGCGGCGTTGCAGGCATCCTGCGAAGTGATGTCGGCCTGAATGATCAGCGCCTTGCGGCCCATCTTCTCGATTTCGCCGGCCACTTCTTCCATCAGCGTGGTCGAGCGTGAAACCATCGCCACATTGGCGCCCAGACGGCCCGCCTCATATGCGATCGTGCGGCCCAGCCCCGGCCCGACACCGGTGACCAGAACAGATTTGCCTTCGAGAATGCTCATCATCGTCTCCCATTGTTTCTACATATGGTGGGCTGTCGCAGGCGACATTGCAGGCAAACGGTTTTCCCATGCAACGGATTTTTGCCCGTGCCCCGATGGCCATGGATTTGCCAGAACGGGTGGGGTGTGTCGATACGCAAATAGGAAATATTGTCCATATTTATGATGAAATGCGCAATCTTGAAACTATATTTCAGGGCAGACCCGTAGTGGCTGCGATTGCAAATACCACCGGGATGCCATAGCGGCGGTGCAGGAAAGGGTGCGGATTTGAAACGTCAACTGGATGAACAGGATGAAGCGATCATCGCCGTCTTGCGTGAAGACGGCCGCATTGCGATCCGCGAACTGGCGCAGAAAGTCGGCCTGACCGAGGCTACGGTCCGTGCCCGCATCCGCCGGCTGGAACAGGCGGATTCGATCCGTATCGTGGCCAAGCGCGATCTGGGCGCGATGGGCTACCCCTATACTGCGCTGGTCGGCATCAAGATTCGCGGGCGCACGATCGATGAAGTCGGGCAGGACCTGCTGACTATTCCGGAAGTGATTTCGATCCTTTCCGTTATCGGGCGCAATGATCTCGAAATTCAGGTGATTGCGCGGGATATGGAATCGCTGGATGGGCTGTTGACCGAGACTATCCCCCAGATCGATGGGATTGTCGGCATGGAATCCGCCCTGGCGATGAGCATCGTCAAATACGATCATCCCTGGGGGCGTTTCGAATGAAGGAAATCGAACTCAGCGATCTGGACCGGCGGCTGTTGGATCGGCTGGCGAGCGATGCGCGCGTCAGCAATCGCGAAATCGCGCGCGAATTCGGGCTGACCGAAGGGGCGATCCGGCTGCGGTTGAAGCGGTTGATGGATGAGAAGGCGATCCAGGTCGCCGCCGTCACCAATCTGGATCACATCCCGGATTCGATCATCGCCTATCTGTGGATCGACGTGGATACGACTTACCCCTTGCGCGAAGTGCTGGACGCGTTGGTGGTGCAGCCGGAAATCACGTATGTCGCCTCGCTGGTCGGCCGGGCGGACATTCTGGCGATCACCTGGGTGCGCAGCGCGACCCATCTGGCGGATTACCTGCACAACACCATCGATCCGATTCCCGGCATCGCCCGCATCCGCTACGAACTGACGCACCGCATGATCAAGCACGATTATCGCCTGACCACGATTACCCGGTAAAATACGCAAAAGGAAAAAATTCCTGACAAAGATTTCTTTTTGCGTTTGACACTTGGTCCTGAGTGGCGGCATTTTCCGCTGCATTAAGGAGAGTGTGAATGGGATTCGAGGATACACGCCGCGCGCAGTTACGCACTATCTTCACCGATATGATCGGCGCTTATGGCCGCAAGGATTTCGCAGCCTTCGCCCGCCATGTCGACGAACAATGCGTGTTCGACTGGCCGTATTTGCCGCTCAAGGAATTCCCCGAACGGATGGTGGGGCGCGATGCCTTCATCGAGACCTCGCGGACCGGAATGGCGGATTGCGATGGCTATCACCATCAGGTCGATACGTTCTACGATCAGTTCGATCCCGATACGCTGATTGTGGAATACCATTCAGACACCGTGCTGCAATCCAGCGGCACGCACTATTCCAACAAGTATCTCGGCATCCTGCGCTTCGCTGGCGATCAGGTGGTTTACTGGAAAGAATATGTGAACCCGATCATCATCGCCGAGGCGTTCGGGCTCGATTTCCGGAACGAGTCCGCGGCAGTCTGAGCCGCTCGCGAGCAAACGCAAAAAGAAAAGGCCCGGGGGTTAGGGACCCGGGCCTTTGAAGTAACCGGTGGATGGCTCAGGCTGCCGGAGCCGGAGCGATGCCTTGCATCAAACCGTCGATAATGCGGCGCTTCATGGGGGCGACCCATTCGCGTTCGAGCGTTTCGTTCAGCAGGCCCACTTCCTTGAGCTCGTCGCACAGCTTCATCTGGTGGCCGATGTCGAACAGGTCGTACTGCGATGAGAACTTGCCGCCACCGCCGTAGGTGATGAAGCTGACGCCTTCGGTTTCGTAATAGCTGCCATCGGGGCGGCGGCCGGGACCGCGATTGACCCAGCGACTGAAAATCTGATCGCCGTTAACTGCGAAGCTGGTGACCGGAAAACTCCACCCGGCCCAGCCGGAGCCCACGTCCATGTCGCGGCCATAATGGGTCTGGCGGATTTCTTCCCGGCTACGCGCAAAGACGGGCATTGCGCCGCCGTAGGGGCAATAATAGGTGGCGTTTTCGTGATAGAGTTCGTCGGCAATCCACGCCCAGTGGTTGCGTTTTTCCGCTTCGACAAAAGCGTCACGCAGGGCAATAATAGCGGCTTCGACTTCTTCCCTTGGATACGACATCGGCTTCTCCCTTCGCGGCGTAGCATGGTCTTGAGAAGCCTCATTCGTCAAGGGGGTATTGTCATTTGCAGAGTATATGTCCATAGTTGCCTACGCAAAACGATACTTCGTATGGGAAAGTGATTCATATGCAAAATTCGATGCGGATCGACCCCGAGTTCCTGATGGCCCGCGCCAAAGCGAATACCGGACTTGAGGATTTCGGCCCCGATCACTTCATCGAACCGCTGACCGTGCTGACCCGCTCGATGCGCGAAGAAGCCGATCTGAACGAGGCCGGTGTCGAGATGCAGGGCGCGCGCATCGTCAATGCGCTGGAAAACCGCCTGCGCCGCGTGGCCTTGATGAAGGCCCATCCGGAAATCGCGGATGAGAAGGTGGAAGTGGGTGCGATCATCGTCGGCTTGCCCCGCACCGGCAGCACCATGCTGCATCGCCTGCTGGCGGCTTCGCCGCATGCGACGGCGATGGTGTGGTGGGAAACGATCTTCCCGCTGCCCCGCGATGAAAGCGGCGGGGCCGACATCGCCGCCCGCAAGGCCGATGCGGAAGCTCTGGTGGAACAGTTGGTCAGTGCCTCGGCCGGGTTCGATGCGATCCACCCGATGGATGCGCATGCCTATGACGAGGAACTGCCGCTGATCGAGCAGTCGTTCATCTCCAACATTCCCGAAGCGATGATGTATCTGCCGAGCTATGGCGCCTGGCTGCTGGAAGCCGACCAGCGCGCCGCTTATGGCGAACTGATCGACTGGCTGAAGATCCTGCAATGGCAGGACCCGTCGCGCCGGGGGCAGAAATGGGTGCTCAAGGCCCCCCATCACCTGACCGCGGTGCAGACCGTACTCAACATGTTCCCCGATGCGGTGATCGTCATGACTCACCGGCGGATCGATCATGTGATTGCCAGCTATTCCTCAATGGTCGGGTCGCTGACCGGTGGCAACACCGATACCGATTTCCGCGCCGCGCAGGCCCGGCACTGGAGCGCGCGGTTGAAGCGCAATCTGGAAGATATGATGGCCGCCCGGCGCAATGCGGAAGATCGCTTCGTCGATGTCGATTATCGCAAGCTGCTGTCCGATCCGGTGGGCCATGCCATCGGCATTTTCGCCGCCGCCGGGATGCATGCGGACGATGCGGATGTGGCCGCGTGGAAGGCATGGCTGGGCGGTAACAAGCGCGACAACCGCCCATCGCACAAATACGAACTGGCCGATTTCGGGATCGATGCGGAGCAGTTGAGCCGCGAATTCGCATTCTATACTAACGCCTATGGAAGCGAATCCTGATTGGCGGGAGCGCGGAGAGAGAATGCAAAAATGAAAATCGAAGGCAAAGAAGCGGATTATCTTAAGGGCGAGAACGAGCCGCTGGCGGGATCGATCCTGATCAGCAACTCCCGCTATCTCAACAATCCGCGTTTTCGTGACATCTATGCGCAGATGGGGCTTAAGCGGAATGGGTATGATCTGCCTTCCGCGTACCTCGTGCCTGAAATCAACGGCGCCATTTCCGAAGAGACGGATTACGAGCGGCTGATGACCCTGCTGGCCGAGGAAAAGGCCAAGAATGCCGAATTCGCTGAATGGCTGGACGCGCGTTTCCTGTCCAACTGGAACAATATGGACCTGTCGGGTTGCAAGGACGGCACGGTTGGCGCGGCGATCCGCGGTTTCATCCAGGAAAGCGGGATGGATATCGATTTCATGTTCCGCGGCGATCCGAAGAACGATTTCGAATATCTCAACAAGCGCCGGGTGCAGAACCACGATATCGAACATATCGTCACCGGTCTCGATCCCAGCCCGGTGGGCGAGGAATCGCTGATCGTGGCGAACACGGTGGCGTGCTTCAACTACTTCTCGCCTGAGCTTGCCGGGATGCTTTCGTTTCAGCCGATGTTCCTGTCATCCACCAGCCTGATGCGGATGAACTGCCATTATCCGGCGGTCGTTCCCGCGATGCTGGAAGGAACCGCGCGGGGGTATGCCCTGGGCATGAAACAGAAGAAGCCGCTATTCATGCTTCGCTGGGAAGACTGGGTCGATGTTTCGATTGCCGATGTGCGCAAGGAATTCGGCTTCGAAGACGGGCCGGCGCCGGGGCATTGGGAATGGACTTTCGAGGCGGCACGAGGGTAGGCGGCATGGCTGAGTTCGGCGTTCTCGATCTTCTGGCGATCCAGAAGCTGATTCATTCCTATCCCCGTTTTCTCGATGCCGGGAGGCTCGACGGGGTGGGGCAGCTCTTCGCTTCGGCCACGGTGCATTTCGAAGGGCGCGATGATCCGGTGGTCAACGATCCGGCGGAAGTGACGCGGATGTTCGCGGATTTCCTGCAGCTTTACGATGGCATTCCACGCACCCGCCACCTGATCTGCAATGTGATCGTGGAACCGGAAAGCGCGACTGTGGCCACGGCGACCAGCACCGTGCTGGTGGTTCAGGCGGCCCCGACCTTGCCGTTGCAGCCGATCATCACCGGCGATTACCGGGACCGGTTCGAAAAGCGCGATGGACGCTGGTGCTTCATCGAGCGCTATATCACCAACGATCTGTTCGGCGATCTCTCGGCTCACGGCCGCTATACGATCGGTGCCTGACCGGCCTTTTCCCTGAAGGAAACCGGTAAACCCCCGCGCTCCATCCGGAGTGCGGGGGTTACGCTGTCAGGCGAGATAGCCACCATCGGCGGCGAGAACGGCCCCGTTGATATAGGCGGCATCGTCCGAACACAGCCAGACCACCGCCTTGGCAACATCTTCCGGTTGGGCAAAGCGGCCGACCGGGATCGGGGCGAGCAGCATATCCTTGTATTCGGGCTGGTGAATCACGTTGCTTGTCAGCGGAGTATCGACCACGCCGGGTGACACGGCGTTGCAGCGGATGGCGCGCCCGCCATATTCCTTGGCGATCGTCTTGGTCAGGCCGAGCACGCCATGCTTGGCCGCGGTATAAGCGGCGGTGCGCGGATAGCTGATATGCGCCTGCAGGGACGTGGTGTTGACGATGGCCCCGCCGCCGCTTTCCAGCAGCAGCGGCAGTTCGGCGCGCAGGCAGTGGAACACGCCGTCCAGATCGACGCCAAGCACTTGCCGCCATACGTCCAGCGGCAATTCGTGCGTTTCGGGCAGCGGCGCACCTTTCAACGGTGCGACTTCGGTGATTCCCGCGTTGTTGAACGCGCAATCCAGGCGGCCGAATGCCTTGCGCACCGCTTCCACCATGGCGAGGCAATCGTCCGGATTCATCACATCAACGGTGCAGGCAATCGCGCCGGGGAATTCCCCTGCTAGCGCTGCCGCCGCTTCGCCATTGCGGTCCGCGATTGCGACATTCGCCCCGGCGGCGGCGAACAGACGCGCTGCTGCAGCGCCGATGCCGCTCGCCCCGCCGGTGATTAGAACGGCCTTGCCCCGATAATCCATTTTGTTTCCCTTCAGCGCTGCATTGTTCCCGGTTGCCGCCGTTACTGTGCCGACGTTTCAGACCTATTGACAGCCTTTTGCGGTAAAATACGCAAAACGTCAATTATGTCTGTTATGATACCTGTTTACGTAGATAATATGTTTGAATGACCGCGCAAGTGCCGTAAAAATCCTGCGTAAGAACTATGCCTGAAATGGGGTGCGCGGGGGCGGCGGTGTGGAGCAGGCCAATGGCTTACGGGCGGATGATGGCGTTTTTTCCAGCAGGCAGAAGCGGGTGGTTTCGGATCGCCGGATGCCCGTCAGCCCGGCCAGAATCGAGGCTCGTTTCAAGCGAAATGCCGCCTTTCCCCTCCTGAAAGGGGAACTGGGCGAGGGCGGGATAGAACTGCTGCCCGGCGACGCGCGGTGGCGGGGCAATATTCTTCCGCTCTATCCATCGAAGGGCTGGGCGATCTTCGTTCTGAATTTACGCAAAAAGATAGAGATATAGATAATTGCGATGCTTTACGTAGCAATTATGCTTGATGAAAGGCGGATATGGCATCATAGAGAAGGACAAGGACGCAGCGGAAGTCTGCCGCCATTATATAGGGAGTAGGGAAATGAAGCTTCGCTTTGCCGTTTTGGCTGGTTCCATGCTGGCCGTTGTGCAGCCGCAGATGGCGTATGCCCAATCCAGATCAGAAAGCGGCGCTTCGTCCGGGATTGGCGATATCGTGGTGACGGCGCGCCGCACCGAGGAAAGCGCGCAGACGGTCCCTGTGTCGGTGACCGGCTACAATTCGCAGCAACTCGAAGCGCTGGACATCAAGGGCTTTGGCGATATCGGCAAGACGGTCCCCAATCTGGACGTGCAGCGCCAGTTCGGTTCGGCCAGTGCCCCGCAATACTATCTGCGCGGCGTTTCCACCGGGACGCTGAAGTTCGAAGCGGATGCCGGGATCGGCCTCTATATCGACGGTGTCTATCTCGGCCGTCCGGCGGGCACCGCGTTCGATCTTGCCGATGTGGAACGGGTGGAAGTGCTGCGCGGGCCGCAGGGCACCCTGTTCGGCCGCAACTCCACTGGTGGGGCGATCAACTTCATCACGGCCAAGCCGACCGGCGAATTCGGTGTGAAGGTCGAGGGGACTATCGGCAACTACGATCGCCGCAAAGGTTCGATCACGGTCAACCTGCCTGCGGTTGGGCCGATCAGCGCGCGCGTATCCTATCTGCATGACGAGAACAGAGGGTATGTCCGGAACCTGACGCCGGGCCGGACCTTCCATTTCGCGGAACCGTTCGGCACGATCACATCGGCCAAGACGTTCGGCGCGGAAAACACCGATGCCATCGCCGCAGCGGTGCATATCGATGGCGGGGCGCTGCAGGTCGATTACAAGTTCGATTACACCGATAAGGTCAGCACGCAGCTTGCCCAGCAATTGCTGGGGTACGATCCGACCTATCTTCCGGGTGTGGGCGATCCGCCGTTTTATACTGCTGCGCCGAGCATCTATGTGCCGCCCAGCAGCGTGCGGCAGAAGGCTGTCGCGCTCGATTTCACGACGCCTTCGCATCTCAAGATTCAGGGGCACAGCCTGACCATGGCGCTGGATGTCAGCGATGCGATCACGCTGAAAAGCATCACCGGCTTGCGCAAGATGGATGAATTCGTCGGCGGCAACGATATCGATGGCGGGGCTTATGAAGTGGGCGGTTTGCCGTTCACCAACATTTCCTCGGTGCAGGACCGGCATCAGAAGCAGTTCACGCAGGAACTGCAAATGCTGGGCAAGGCGGGCAACCTCGACTGGGTGCTGGGCGCGTTCTATTTCCGCGAAACGGGGCGGGACAACAACCCGGTGTTTATCGGCACGCTGTTCCCGACCTATCTGCCGGAAATCATCCCCTCCACCGGGCCGGGCACGGGCAACACGCTTAATGCGTTCGGGGTGCCGAGCGATTATCTTGCCGGGGCGGACGCTTCGATCCGCAACAAGTCGATGGCAGCCTATGCCCACGTTGGCTACAAGGCGGAGCATTTCGAACTGGCAGGCGGTATCCGCTATACCAAGGACAAGCGGCGCGAAGTGTTGCGTGCGGCGGGCCTGGTTCCTTTTGCCGCCCCGCCGGTCACTGCCAATGCGTCGTTCGACCATTGGGATTTCGATGCCACGGCGACTTATATCGTCAATCGCAATGTCCGCGGTTATCTGCGCTTCGCCACCGGCTATCTTTCGGGCGGTGTGATGGGCGGTAACCTCTTCAAGCCTGAAACGGTGAAAAGCTACGAAGCGGGCGTGAAGGCGGATCTGCTGGACAACAAGCTGCGTATCAATGCCGCCTATTTCATTTCCCGGCGCAAGAATGTGCAAACGCTCGGGTTCAATGCCGCCAGCGGTACTTTCCTGTTCTCCTCCCCCTATGGGCATGAGAACGGCTTCGAAGTCGAACTGACCGCCAAGCCGGTGCAGAGCATTACGCTGAATGCCAGCTATGGCTATCTCAAGCAGAAACTGGCGGACGATCCGGTCAACGGCCCGGTCAATTCACTGGCGCCCAAAAACACGCTGAGCGTGGGGGCGCAGTACGATTCCCCGGCTTTCGCCAATGGCAGCTATGTTACGTTCCGGGTGGATGGGTTCTACAAGGACAAGCGCCTGTCCGATCCGACCCGCAATGCCGCCACGCTGGACCTGACGACACTGCCCAGACGTTTCGATGTCAACGCCCGGCTTTCGCTGGTCGACCTGCCAGTTGCGGGCACCAAGGCGAAAGTCTCCGCTTGGGTCCAGAATCTGACCAACAACCACAAGCTTGAGTTCGCCCGCAATCTCAGCACCAATGTCATCGGCACGTTCCAGGTGCCGCGCACGTTCGGGGTGGATGTCGGCTTTTCCTTCTGACCGGGAACGGGTGCGGGCTGTTTGAGGGCTCCCGGTCCGCATCCTTCTCTCCCGGGCAGACGCCTATTGGGGTGATAGGCGGCCCGTGCCTATAGGCGGACGTCATTCTCTCGCTTATAGGCACGGGCAATGTCTGCCGAACCTGCCTTGTTGCTCCACGATATCTTTGGATTCGAAGCCTTTCGCGGAGTGCAGGAGCAGGTGATCGGCCGGGTGATGGCGGGGCAGGGAACCCTGGCCATCATGCCTACGGGTGCGGGCAAATCGCTCTGCTATCAATTGCCCGCCGTGGCGCTTGGCGGTTGCTGCATCGTGGTTTCGCCGCTGATTGCCCTGATGCACGATCAGTTGCGCTCCGCCCGGGCGCTGGGCATCCGCGCCGCCAGTCTGACATCCGCCGATGCCGATTGGCGCGAAACGCAGGACCGGCTGGTCGCGGGGGAGCTCGATCTGCTCTACGTCGCGCCCGAACGGGCCAGCGGGGAAGGGTTCCGTAACCTGATCGAACGGGCGCGGATATGCCTGTTCGCGATAGACGAAGCGCACTGCGTGTCCGAATGGGGGCACGATTTCCGGCCCGATTATCGCCTGCTGCGCCCACTGCTCGACGCTTTCCCGCAAGTGCCCCGGCTGGCCTTGACGGCGACGGCGGATGCCCACACCCGCTCCGACATTCTGGCGCAACTGGGATTGCCGGACGAGGGCCTGGTCGTCTCTGGCTTCGACCGGCCCAATATCCGCTATGCCGTGAAGCCGCGCGACGGGATGCAGCGGCAGATCGCCGATGTGTTGGCGGCGAACCCGGGGCCGGGGATCGTCTATGTTCAGACGCGCGCCATGGCCGACCGGCTGGCGCAATCGCTGGCGGGAAAGGGGCGGCCGGTGCTGCCGTATCATGCCGGGCTGGCCCCGGATGTGCGGGCTGCCAACCAGGCGGCGTTTCTTGCCAGTGAAGATATGGTGATGGTGGCGACGGTCGCTTTCGGCATGGGGATCGACAAGCCTGACGTTCGCTTCGTCGTCCATGCCGGGCTGCCGAAATCGATCGAAAGCTATTATCAGGAAAGCGGCCGTGCCGGGCGCGATGGCGATCCTGCGGTGGCGACCTTGTTGTGGGGGGCGGAAGATTTCGTCCGCGCGCGCCAGCGGATCGGCGAGGTCGATCCGGCCCGTCAGCAAGGCGAACGCGCGCGGATCGGCGCGCTGGGCGCGCTGGTGGAAACGGGGACTTGCCGGCGCGCGGTGCTGCTGCGCCATTTCGGGGAAGACCCGCCGCTTACTTGCGGCAATTGCGACAATTGCCTTTCGCCGCCTGCCAGCGTGGACGCAACGCAGACGGCGCAGAAGCTGCTTTCCGCCGTCTATCGCACCGGGCAGAGTTTCGGCCTCGGCCATGTCGAGGCGGTGCTGACCGGCAAGAGCAATGAACGGATCGTGGCGCGCGGGCATGATGCCTTGTCGGTTTTCGGGATCGTCGGGCGGGAAGAGGCGGCACTGGTCAAGCCCGTGGCGCGCGCGCTGATGGTGCGCGATGCGCTGGAAACCAACGAACACGGCGGCCTTGCGCTGGGGCCTGCCGCTCGCCCATTCCTGCGCGGGGAGGAGGCGGTTGCGCTCGTCCTGCCGCCGGCGCGGGCGCGGCGCGGCAAGCGCGGCGGCGATGGCGCCAATCCGGTGGGCGATCCGCTGTTCGACGCCTTGCGCGAATTGCGGCGCGATCTGGCGAAGGAGGCGGGCGTGCCGCCCTATGTCATCTTCCATGACAGCACCTTGCGCGAAATGGCCGCGCGCCGCCCACGCAACGATCTCGATCTCGGCATGATCGCTGGGATCGGCACCCGCAAGCGGGAAGTTTACGGGCAGGCCTTCCTCGATGTGATCGCGGGTTTCGCGCATTAGCCTCAAGCCACCGCCCCGGCTGACCGTGCTCGGTGTCCGTAGAGCATCGCGCTTGCTTAACAGCGCGAAGTCCAACACAGTGGGCGGGTTCGAAACGCAGATCATAAAAAATTAGAGGAATGCCATGAAATTCTTTGCCATCTCTGCGGCATCGCTGCTGCTGTCTTGTGCTTTGGCCGGTTCGGCCATGGCCGGGGAACCGTTGCGGATAGAGCGCAAGGATGCGCAAACGGTGGTTGTCGTGCGCGATGACCAGGCGCCCGCCACTTTCTGGCTCAGCCGCGATACCGTGCTGGACGATGGCGATACGGTGATCGTGCGCGATAGCCGGGCGCAGCGGGTCGATGTGAAACTGCCGGTGACGGAGCGGGATTATGTGATCGTGCGCCGGGGCAACGATGCGCCGCAAGTGGTGGCCGAACGTCTGCTGCCGCTGGAAAAGGGCAGCAACTTTCGCGATCTGGGCGGCTATACCACCAAGGACGGCCATGTGGTGCGGTGGGGCAAGGCATTCCGTTCGGGGGCCATGCCGATGCTGACCGAAGCGGACTATGCCCTGCTGGAACAATTGCATTTCGATTCCGTGGTCGATCTGCGCTCGCTCGAAGAACGCGAAGTCGCCCCCGATCTGCTGGATGATCGGACGGGCGCCCTGTTCCTGTCGAACGATTATTCGATGAAGCCGCTGTTCGCCAAGATGGCCACGGGTGGCAGCGAAAACATGTATGAGGGTATCGAGGAACGGCTCGTTCCGCAGATCCGCTCCGTGTTCAAGCGGCTGCTCGCCGATCAAGGGGCGGTTGTTTATCACTGTTCCGCGGGGCAAGATCGCACGGGGATTGTCACCGCTTTGGTCTATGAGGTGCTGGGGGTGGATCGTGATACGATCCTGAAGGATTACCATCTTTCCACCAAGTTCCGGCGCCCGGCGGTGGAAATGCCGCCGGTGAATCCGGACGATTTCCCCGGCAATCCGATGGTCAAATATTACGCCGCCAGCCAGGCGAAGAACAAGGGGGAAGCAAAGGCGGAACCGCTCTACACACCCAGCGGGCAATCGCATCTGGCGCAGTTCTTCGCCTATATGGACAAACGCTATGGCGGGACGGAAAACTTCCTCAAGCAGAAAGTCGGCCTGACCGATGCCGATCTCGATGCCTTGCGCGCGAAGATGCTGATGTGATCCGCAGAGCGGTTCAGGAGCCTGGCGTTTAGCGGCGGGTGCCGATCATCTCCCGCGCGGATTCGATGATCAGCAGGTGATCGCAAGGTTTGCGCAGAAACCTGTCGGCGACGGTTTCCCGGCCATCCGGCAGGTGGGCCGAGACGAGGATCACCGGAATATCCGGCCGCTTGCGTTTGATCGTTTCGGTCAGCGCCACGCCATCGATGGCGCCGGGCACGCGGATATCGCTGATGACGAGGCGGATATCGGGATTGGCGTCGAACAACGCCAATCCTTCTTCGCCGTTGAACGCTTCGACCACATCCAGACCGGCCATGCGTAGATCGTCCGCCAGGACCATGCGGATGAGAATCTCGTCCTCGACGAGCAGCAGGGTGGCGGATATCTGACCGTTTGCGCCAGTCATGCAAAGCCCATCATGAAATGTTCGTCATCCCGTCCCTGACGTTTTGGGGGATCATGCTTGTTCGTTGCCGATGGATACGGAGCTTCGAAACTTTCTACCTATTGGCCGCCAAAAGGTTCCGCCTTATTCGAGAATAATCGCTGGACTGTGGATCGCACTCGTTCATCTTTCGATATGTAGCGCTTCATTTTTCCAACGGGCCGCCACGCTGGGACACTTCGGCCAGCGCGCGCAGCCGCGTTACGTCGAGTGGGCGGACGGCGACGAGCACCATGGTCCATTGCCGCGCCAGCAGCGAATGGCGCCGGTCGTCGTCGGCCAGCTTCTGCGCATCCAGCCGGAACCGTTGCAGCAATTCTTCCAGTTGGGCCACGCCGGATGCGGATAGTTTGGCGGTTTCCGCTGTGTAAATGGCATTGGGATCGCCAAAATCGATTTCCATGAACTGGCGTTTCATATGCTGTTCGAAATGTTGCCGCATCGGCCCGCGCCGCCATGCCACGCGCCGGTCGATCCGGCTGCGGACCCGGCCTCCCGGCAAGCGGTCGATCAGTGCCAGCCGCTCCAGCCGGGTGAGCTGTTCTTCGATTTCCTTCAACGGCACGTCGAAATCGTCATGCAGATCGTATGGTGGCCAGCCGCTCATGATCATGAAGAACAGGAACGATAGGAAAGTGCTTTCCGTCAGCGCCTGTTCCTGCGCCAGGGTCAGTTGATGGGCCAGTTCGCGCGGCGGGCCATGCGCCAGTTCGGCCAGTTCGGTGAAGCGGAGGCCGGCCAGTTCGCACAGTTCCTCCAGCCGGTCTGCGCCGAGACCTTGCCCCTGGAACCAGCGCTTCACCGTTGCTTCGCTTACGTCCATCCGTTCGGCGATCGCGCGGATGGTCAACCCGTTGCCGCGTAACACCTGGCGCAAGGTGCGCATCAGTTGGGGCAACTGGCGATCGGATCGTGCGTTCATGGCCCGGCTTTCCATCCCGTTTTCAAATGGCTTGTTTGATAAGCCAAAAGGGATCGCCTGACGAGCCATTCTGTTTGCTGCCATTTGTCGTGACCTCGGCCCTTCCGGTAGAAGCGCCGGACAAGATCAATTCACACACAACAGCAGGAGATGGATAATGGCAGGTATCCTGATCAAGAATGGTACGGTGATCGACGGCACGGGTGCGAAAGGCTTTGCAGCCGATGTGCGCGTCGACGGTGACACGATCGTCGAAGTCGGCCCCAATCTCGAAGTTCGCGGTGAGCGTATCGTCGATGCCAGCGATTGCGTCGTCGCACCAGGCTTCATCGAAAGCCACACCCATTACGATGGCACGATGTGGTGGCAGCCCGATCTCGATCCGCTGCCCGGCTATGGCACGACCACCGTCATCCTCGGCAACTGCGGCTTTTCCGCCGCGCCCGTTTCCGACGACGAAGCCGTGCGGCTGGAAATGGTCAAGATATTCTCCTTCTTCGAGGATATTCCGGAAGCGCCCTTCGTGCAGAATTTGCCGTGGGACTGGCGCAAATGGTCGGAATACAAGCAGTCGATGACCAGGCATGTCCGCGTTCCGGCGAACTATGGCGCGTTTGTCGGCCATATCGCCATTCGCCTTGCCGCGATGGGCATGGACGCATGGACCCGGGCGGCGACGCCGGAAGAGGTGGCAAGGATGGCCGAACTGCTCGACGATGCACTGGCCGCCGGTGCGCTGGGCATGTCGGACAATCTGCACGATCATGACGGGCAGAACCGCCCGATCCCGACACTGCTGGCCGACGATGCGGAATTCACGGCCCTGTTCGAAGTGATGGAGCGCTATCCCGGCCGCACGTATCAGGTGATCGTCGACACGTTCATGCGCAAGACAGGTCCGGCCTCGCTCGACCGGCTGGCGCGCCTGCTCAAAGGCAAGAAAGTGCGCGTGCAGATCGCAGGGGCCATACCCGCGCTCGATTTCCAGAAGGATATCCGCGAAATCATGGAACCGCAGATGGCGCGGCTCCAGGCGGAAGGGTATGATTTCTGGGCCGGTTTCAGCCATGTTTCGCCGACCAACACCCTGTCGATCGAACGGTCGCTGATTTTCGCCCAGTCCAACGATTATGTCTGGCACGAAGTCGTGCTGGCCGAAACGGCGGAAGAAAAGGAACGCCTGCTGCGCGATCCGGAATGGCGCGCCCGGGCTCGCGATAGCTGGGACAATCACGCGTGGAAGCATTCGCCGATGGCCAATCCGCAATCGCTGCATCTGCGCAATTCGGAAAACGGCTTCGGTCCGATCAATCTCACGCTCAAGGACCACGCCGATGCGCTGGGCGTTCACGCTTCGGATGCCATGGCGGACTGGATCCTGTCCAATGGCCTCGGTTCCACCGTGCACATGGCGCCGTTCCCCAAGGATGAGGAACTAACCGCCAAGCTGATCCGCGATCCGATGACGGTGGGCAACATTTCCGATGCCGGGGCGCACTTGCAGATGTTCTGCGGCGGCGGCGAAAACATCCTGATCCTCACCAAATATGTCCGCGAAGGCATGGTGACGATGGAAGAGGCGATCCATGCGTTGACCGGCAAGCTGGCCCGGCATTTCGGGCTGGAAGATCGCGGGGCCATTCGCGCAGGCATGCGGGCGGATATCACCGTGTTCCATCCTGACGAGATCGAACGCCGCGAGGAATACAAGCGCTTCGATGTGCCGACCGGCAATTACGGCATCAGCTGGCGTTACACCCGCGATGCGGCCCCGATGCGGCTGACGCTGGTGAACGGTATGCCGACCTTCATGGACGGGCGTTTCACCGGGGCTCTGCCGGGTGCGTTCCTCAGCCCTTCGGCGGATGTCGAACTGGCTCAGGCCGCGGAATAAGGACCGGGCGCAAGATGCAACCGCGCCGATTAAATCGGTGCGGTTGCATCTTGCTATTTGGCAGGCACGGCGCAGAATGGGCGCATAAGAGAACCAGGAGAGATACGATGGTTGAAGTCACCAAGGCGGATTACGAGTATTTCAATGGCGCGGTGCGCCGGCATGAAACCCAGAGTTCAGTCCTGATCAGTTCCTCGCGCTATCTGAACCATCCCATGCTGCGCGAACTGATGGCGCAGGAAATGCTCCGCCGGAATGGGCCGGACATGCCCAACACCGCCTACATTCCCGAAGTGGCGCAGATTCTGCACGATCTGGAAGACATGCCAGGAATCTTCCGCCTGTTCGAAATGGAAAAGCAGCGCCTGCCCGAATTCCGCAACTGGCTCGACCGCAAGCTCCTCTCCGACTTCAAGGCGGAAGACGTCGCCCATTGCAAGCCCGGCACGCTGGGCCACATGATCCACGATTTCATCGCCAACAGCGGTTTCAACATGGACGTGTTCTTCCAGGGGATGAAGGTGGACAGCGATTACACCTATTATCTCAAGGAACGTGCGCTGACGCACGATCTGGAACACATGGTCACCGGGTTCGGCCCCAACAACGGCGGCGAACTGGCGCTGATTGCGGCCAATATCCGCGCGGCCTACAAATATTTCTGCCCGGAACTGGCGGCTTACATGAACCGCGTTTCCAACTACCTCAAGGCCAAGAGCCTGATGAAGAGCAACCTCTATTATCCCCAGGCGGTGCCGATCCAGATCGAAGCGGAAGAGCGCGGCTATGCCCAGGGGCGCAACTGGAAGTTCCCTCTGATGATGTTGCCCTGGCGCGAACTGATTGACACTTCGGTGGAGGAAATCCGGCAGGAATACGGGATCACCGACGCGCCGCCGCCGGGCTATTGGGAAGGCAGCACGCAATATAGCGAAGATCCGAGAATGCCGATGGACGCACCGCAAAGCATCGCGGCGGAATAACACGGCAATACGACGTCCGGGCCTGTGTGGCCCGGGCGCATTCGCGCTCCTTCGCGGAAGCGAGGGATCGCGCGCGATCGGGAGATGAGGGATGAAGAGTTACCAGCTCGTCGCGTTTGGCGAGCCGCTCGAACCGAGCGAAACCGCAACGCCGCAACCTGCTGGCACCGAAGTCCTGCTGCGGACCCGTGCGGCGGGCGTTTGCCACAGCGATTTGCATCTGTGCGAAGGCGGCTACGATCTGGGTGGCGGGCGTGTGCTGTCGCTGACAGATCGCGGTGTCAGCCTGCCGCGTACGCTGGGCCATGAAACGGTGGGCGAAGTGGTCGCCATCGGGCCGGATGCCACCGGCGTGGCGGTGGGCGATGTGCGGCTGATCTATCCCTGGATCGGATGCGGTGCCTGCGCCAATTGCACGGCCGGGTCGGAAAACCTGTGCCTGGGCATGCCGCGCAATCTCGGGGTGCATCGCGATGGCGGTTATGCCGATCACATCCTGGTGCCCCATGCACGCTATCTGCTCGATCTCAAGGGGATAGAGCCCAAGGCCGCCGCGCCGCTCGCCTGTTCGGGGCTGACGACGTACAGCGCGCTGAGCAAAGTGATGGAGGTTGCCCGCAACGAACCGATCCTGATGATCGGTGCGGGCGGTCTTGGCCTGATGTGCCTTGCCCTGCTTGGCGCGATGGGCGGAAAAGGCGCGGTGGTCGTCGATCTCGATCCGGCCAAGCGCGAAGCCGCGCTCAAGGTGGGGGCGCTGGCTGCCATTGACGGCGCGGCTCCCGATGCCGCGGCGCAGATCAATCAGGCGCTCGGCGTTCCGCTGCGAGCGGGCATCGATTTCGTGGGCAATCCGGCCACGGCGGGGCTCGGCTTCGATCTTCTGGCCAAGGGCGGAAAAATGGTCATTGTTGGTCTGTTCGGCGGGGCTTCGCCGTGGTCGTTGCCGCTGTTCCCGATGAAGGCGTTGACGGTGCAGGGCAGCTATGTCGGCAATCTGCGGGAACTGCACGAACTGGTCGATCTGGTCAGCAAGCTGCCGCAAACCCCGCTGCCGCTCGATCCCCGGCCGCTCGATCAGGCCAATCAGGCGCTGGACGATCTGGCGCATGGCCGGGTGCTGGGGCGGGCCGTGCTGGTGCCGTGAGGAGATCGGGGCGCTTCATCCGGCACCCATTTTAAACTGCCATAAGGAAATTGTCATTGCGGGGCTTCTGATGCAGCCCTTGTTGTGCCATGAGCGGGCTCGCAAGAGCCGCTCTTGTGGCACGGGGTGCTATCGCGTGCCGAAGTTGAATAACCGGCATGGATCGCCCAATGAACAAACCTGTTTCCCGTCGCGAACTCAACAAAGAACGCAGACGCAACGCCATTCTCGATGCCGCGCGTGAAGGTTTCGCGCGCAATGGCGTGCAGGGTATGACGATGGACGATATCGCCAACGAAGCGCAGGTGTCGCGTACTACTCTGTTCAACTATTTTTCAGGCAAGGGCGAAATTCTCGATCACCTCGTGCTCGAAATGCACGAACATTTCTTCGCGCGGATCGAGGAGTGCCGCAAGGCGACGCCCGATGTGTCCAAACGGATTTTGAAAGCGTTCGCGAGTACGGGCCGCATCATGGAAAACAGCGCGGAAAAAATCCGTCCCCTGGCCGGCTATGCGGAATTGAGCTGGAACGAGGCGGGCGTGATTGAGCGGATGGAACGCCTGACGCGCGCTTTCGAAAGCCTGCTGGAAGGCGGCGATACGCAATTCACTCCCGATCTGCCTGATCCGCGTGCGATTGCAGAAATCATGGCCGGCGTGTTCGTCGGCATGGTGCACAACTGGCGCCTTGCCCCGGGCTATCCGCTGGAAGAGCGGTTGACCGAGGCGGCCAAGTGGATCGGTCTCATGCTCAATCGCTCTTCCGGCGGTTGAAGACTGGCAATCATCCGCATTCCCCGCTTGACGGGCATCCCAGGAAAATTATGAACTGGGGTTCAGAAGAATGCGTGGGCCATGATTTGAGTCCCGCGCATGGGAGAATGGCGATGCGCGACTGATCGCGCTAGGTTTGCAATCAACAACGGCGCCGTTTTCCAATCCTGCGAAGGGCGACGCCAACCAAGCGAAGGAATGCGTCATGGAAACGACACGCCGGGAAATGCTGGCCGGGACAATCGCGGCCGCGGCCACCGTTGCAGCATCATCGCCCGCCGGGGCGGCAACCAAGGCTACCGACAATGTTCTCGACCAACATGATGCATTGGGTCTGGCCGAACTGGTCAAGACGAAGCAGGTTTCCGCTTCGGAACTGCTCGAAGCCGCGATAGCGCGTGCCGAGAAATACAATCCGAAATTCAATTTCATGGCGCACAAGCTGTATGAGCGGGCGCGTGCCGCAGTGGCGAAAGGCGTGCCCGAAGGGCCGTTCCAGGGGGTTCCCTGGCTGATCAAGGATTTGAACACCAATATTGCCGGGGAACTGACCGAACAGGGCAGCCGTCTTTTCAAGGGCAATCGGGCAACTGTCAGTTCCGAACTGGTCAAACGGCATGAACGCGCCGGTCTGGTGATTTTCGGCAAAACGACCTCGCCGGAATTCGGGCTCACCGGGACTACGGAAAGCGCGCTGATGGGGGCAACGCGCAATCCCTGGAATCCCGAGCGTATCGCTGGCGGGTCGAGCGGGGGGGCGGCTGTTGCGGTCGCATCCGGCGTGCTGCCTGCGGCTCATGCGACCGATGGGGGCGGTTCGATCCGGATTCCTGCGTCTTGCTGCGGCCTGTTCGGGCTCAAGCCGAGCCGCGGCCGGGTGCCGATGGGCCCGCCGTTGACCGAAGGGTGGGGCGGCATGTCGGCGCATCACGCCGTCACCCGCAGCGTGCGCGACAGCGCGGCGCTGCTCGACGCCACGCACGGTCTCGAGCCCGGATCGCGTTACACCGCGCCGACGCCTGAACGCCCGTTTCTGGAAGAAGTGACGCGCGAGCCGGGCCGCCTGCGGATTGCGCTGAACGTCACCACGGCCCTTGGCACGCCCGTCGATCCCGAAGTGGTGGCGGCCGTGCGCAATGCGGCGGCGCTGTGCGAAAAGCTTGGTCATACGGTCGACGAAGCGGCGCCCAAGCTCGATATGGATGCTATCGGCAAGGCATCCTTCGCCATCATCGGTTCGTCCATCGTGGCCACGGTGAACGCGCGATGCGCGGCGCTGGGGATCAAGCCTGGCCCCGATGTGCTGGAGGCGGCCACGCTGATGTATTATCAGATGGGCCAGAAAAGCTCCGGCGCGGATTATGTGCAGGGGACCAACGCCCTGATGACCGCGGCCACTGCGGTGTCGGAATTCATGAACGATTACGATATCCTGCTGTCGCCCACCGTGGCCAGCCCGCCGTTGCCGCTGGGCGTCATCAGCCTGTCGAACCCCGATATCGAAGCCTACTTCAAGGCGATCACCGCGTTCGTCCCGTTCACCGGCCTGATGAACCAGACCGGCCAGCCGAGCATGTCGGTGCCGCTGGGCATGTCAAAGGCGGGCCTGCCCATCGGGGTGATGTTCTCCGCCCGGTATGGCGCGGAAGCGACATTGTTCCGTCTGGCGGGCCAACTCGAAAAAGCGGCCCCCTGGAACGCGCGGCGGCCGCGCCTTGCCTGACACTGGTGCCTGACACGGCATACCGGGCCTTGCCGTCATCCGATTTGTAAGCCATCCCCTGTCAAAATTTAGAATCACACTATAACAATTGAGAGGAGATGGGGGATGATTAAAGGCCCGGATGCCTTGTGCCGGAGCTATGACGAGGCCATGGCGGCCAAGGATGGCCGCGCTTTGGCGTCGCACTATGTGTTTCCGTATTATTCGTTCACCCTGGGCCAAGTGCACAGCTTCGAAGATCGCCCCACGGCTGAGGTCGCCTGCGCCGATCAGGTCGAACGGTTCGAAAAGATAGGAGTCGGTTCGGATATCCGCATCACCAATTACAAGGTGGTGCCGGTGTCCGACGATTCCGCGCTGTGCCATATCACCTGGGAAGTGTTCCCGGCCAACGGCACGCCCGGCTGGAAATGGACCAATGTGTATGGCTATCGCCGCCGTGGCGATGAAGAAGGGTTCGAATTCAATATCTCGGACAACGAAATCCGCGAATTGCTGCAGCGCTTCCCGAATTTCTATAGCCTTTGAGGTTCTGCGGGCCGTAATGGCCCCGGATTGCGTTCAGGCCGGCGTGTCGCCGGCCTGAATCGTTTCGGAGCTGCGCGCCATGCGCCATTCCTGCGTCATCGCTTCGAGATCGAGCGGACGGACCAGCATCAGGATCGCGCTCCAATCGTAGGCTTCCATGTGGGCGGCCTGATCCTGCTCGCAGATCAACTGGATATCTTCCCGCAAGGCTTCGAACAGGGCCTGCACACGGGCGCGGCCCGCTTCGCTGAGCCGGACCATATCGGACACATAGCGCGATTCCTCCGCCCCGAAATCCATCGAGAGGAAGAAGCCTTTGACTGTATTTTCAAACGCGACCGACATCGGACCGCCCCGCCGCCAGCGCACCGCCTTGCGCGTGCGCGCTCGCAAGCGGCCATGGGGATTGATATCGACGAGATCCATCCGTTGGAGGCGGGCAAGGCAGCTTTCGAGCCGCTCTCCGGCCAGCCCGAACTGGGCTTCCAACTCGTGCCGCTGGGCGCCGTGCAGGATGGCGAAGAAAGCGAGCGCGAGCAGCCGGTCCTCCCCCAGCGCGCGTTCCTGCGCCAGAGTGAAGGCTTCCTGTTCCGGGCCGCGCGACCGGCCGACCAGATCGCGCAGTTCAAGCCCGGCAAGGGCGCAAATCTGATCGAGCCGGGTGAGGCTGAGACCTTCGCCGCGCAGCCAGCGCCAGACGGTCGGCTCCGCCACGCCCAGCCGCTCCGCCAGAAAGGCGATACGGATATCCTGCCGTTTCAATTCGCGGCGCAATTCGCGCAGAATTGCAGCCGTGCCGGGGCGTTCGCTCACCATGAATTTGTCCAGTCAATCGGATGGTGATCGGATTCTATCGTATAATGATCGCGAATGCAGCTAGGCGATTGATCGGCACCGCACCGCTGAACAAGAAAGCGCGATGACGGCGGGCAAGCCATGCCCGCAAACCGGGAGCGCGCGATGGCGGGAACAGCCGAATATGGCCTTGGCGAATTCACCTTTCCACGCGGGTGGTTCATGGTGGCCCGATCCAGCGATCTGGGTAACGAACCGCTGCCATTGCGGATGTTCGGGCGCGATCTGGCGCTCTATCGCGGGGAAAGCGGCATGCCGCATCTGCTGGATGCCTATTGCCCGCATATGAAGGCGCATCTGGCGGCGGTGCAGACGTCCTCGCTCGGCGAAAAGCGGATCGAGGGGGAGTCTATCCGGTGCCCCTATCACTGGTGGCGTTTCGGGCCGGATGGCAAATGCAACCAGGTCCCCTATTTCAACGGTGCGATCCCGCCCGCGGCCAAAGTCCGCGCTTATCCCACCGAGGAACGTTTCGGATGTGTTTTCGCATGGCACGATCCGGAGGAACGAGCCCCCGATTTCGACTTGCCCGATATCCCCGAATGGCACGATCCGGCATGGATTGCGTGCGAGTGGGACGATCTTGGCACGTTGCCGGTCCACCCCCAGGAAATCACCGATAACTTGGTCGATGCGCGGCATTTCGGGCCGATCCACGGGCAGCGCATGGTCTATTTCGAATCGGTGTTCGATGGCGTGGTCGGTTGGCAGTATTCCAGCGGCGGGCATGAAACGATGGTTGCTGGCGATGATGGCGTGATGGATGTCGCTGCCTGCTATCAGGGGCCGGGCCTGCTGGTGGCGCGCTACGCCGGGGAGACGGATGCGGTGCAGCTCGTTTTCCATACACCGCGTGAAGACGGCGTGACGCAAATCTGGCACGGGCTGATTACCCGCGCGAAGGCTGTGCCGCCCGATGCCGGTGATATCGCGGTCAATCGCCAGTATCACGATGTCGGGCTTGCGGCATTTTCGCAGGATTTCGCAATCTGGCAGTCGAAAGCGCCGGCGGTGCAGATTATGCGTATGCCGGGGGATGGCCCTTTCCATCGTGGCCGGGCATGGTATCGCCAGTTCTACAATCCCCGTGCGCGGGCGGATGAATTTCAGACGCGCGCAAACGGGGCGCATGATACGCAAGGGATCGCTGTGCGGCCTGTGGCGGTAATGGCCGAATGATATGAACCTGTGATTTTTGGAGGATGTGAATGAGCAAGGATTTTCCTGAAGGCGCCGTGATGGTCTTCGGCGGCAGTGGCGGCATCGGGAAAGGCGTGGCGATGGAATTCGCCAAGGCCGGAACCGCGGTGGCGATCTGCTATCGCAGCAAGAAGGAAGTGGCCGAAGCCACCGCCGAAGCCATCCGCGCGCTGGGCGTCAAGGCGTCGATCCACCAGATGGACGTGCGCAACCGGGCCGAAGTGATCGCGGGCATCGAAGCGGCGGTTGCAGAGCATGGCCGTGTCCACTCCATCGTATGGGGCGCAGGCCCGATCGTGGCGCAAGTGCCGCTGGCTGACTGGACGGAAGACCAGTTCCGCCAGTCGATTGAGATCGAAGTCTTCGGTTTCTACAATGCCGTGCACACCGCGATTCCGCACTTCCGCGCCAACGGCGGCGGCTCGTTCGTCCACTTGGGGTCCGCCGGGCATGACTGGTGGCCGCAGCTCGATGGCCTGTCGGTCGCACCCAAAGCTTGTAACGAAGCTTTGGTGAAGGGCATCGCCAAGGAAGAAGGTCCGAACGAAATCCGCGCCAATTCGATCCTCGTCGGCGTGATCGATGCCGGTCAGTTCAAGGTCGGGCAGAAAGAAGGCTATTTCGACGAAGCGTGGGAAACCGCGGTCAAGGCCATGCTGCCGATCAAGCGCTGGGGGCAGGCCGAAGATATCGGGCAGGCCGCCGTGTTCCTGGCATCGAACAAGGCCAATTACATCACCGGGCAGACCATTTCGGTCGCAGGCGGCTTCGGCGTCTGATCGTTCCCGGTATGCGGCGGGCGGGATAACGGCCCGCTGCCGGATTGGATCGCCGCTCTTGCAAGGCGGCTTGTCGCGGGGGCAGGACCGATGCGGTCCTGCCCCCGTCCGTTTGTCGCATCTCCGTCATATCCCGCACCTAAGGGCTCTCCCGCCGGGAACCTCCGCCTGGAAAGGCTGTAGCAAGGTTCGCTGTGCAAAGTTGAGTTCCGCCTGCCGCGCAGGAGAGATGGAAGTGATTGAAGAAATGAATGTACCGGGCACTTATGTCGATGCGCAGCGCGCGTTCCACGATGTCCGCGTGGTGGGC
>CAYXMY010000028.1:0-28006 GCA_964466155.1 uncultured Caenibius sp.
GATCGACGAATTGCAGCGCATGGGGAAGCTGGAGAATACGCTCGTTATCTTCATCGAAGGGGACAACGGCGGTTCGGCGGAATCCGGCGTCGATGGCAACGTGAACACGCTGGGCTCGTTCTTCAACGGCGCGAACGAGACAGCGGACGAACTCATGGCACGCCTAGACGAGTTGGGTGGCCCGCGTTCGAACCAGAACTATCCCGCGGGTTGGGCCTGGGCCATTGGCGCGCCGTTTCAGTGGACCAAGACCTATGCCTCGCATCTCGGCGGTGTCCGTAACGGCCTGGTGATCTCATGGCCGGAGCGGATCAGGACCAGCGGCTTGCGCACCCAGTTCCATCACGTGATTGACATAGCGCCGACTATTCTGGAGGCGGCAGGGTTGCCGCAACCGACAGTGGTCGATGGCGCGCGTCAGCAGCGGATAGATGGCGTGAGCATGACTTATAGCTTTACCGATCCCAAGGCGGCGAGCCGACGGCATACCCAGTATTTCGAGCTGATCGGCAACCGCGGCATCTACCATGATGGATGGTGGGCCGGCACCACCCCGCAGAACATCGGCTACGAGCGCAAGGGCACCGACCTGATGCAATGGCCGTGGGAACTCTACGATCTCAAGAAGGACTTCTCGCAGGCAACCAATCTGGCGGCCAAGTTTCCTGAAAAGCTGGCGGAGATGAAGGCGCTGTTCGCCCAGGAAGCCGCGCGCAATCAGGTGTTCCCTATCGACGATCAGGTGGACAAGCGCTCGGCGGCGGTGATGCAGGCGGCCAAGCCCCGGGACAGCTATACCTACTGGGGTGCAGGCGTCAGCGTACCCGCTGACCATGGCCCCCGGCTGACAGGCAGCTTCAGCCTGACCGCCGACATCCAGACTGCGCCCGGGACGGCAGATGGGGTGCTGGCTGCTCTCGGCGGGCATTTCGGCGGCTGGAGCTTCTATTTGAAGGATGGCTATCCGATAGTGACGATGGCCGGGTCGGCCCAGGCCAGGCGCATTTTCCGCGTAGCCGCTGTGGAACGCGTGCCGCCAGGCAAGGCCCAGATCGTTTTCGATTTCCGCGCGGATGGACCGAAGCCCGGAACCGGCGGCGCAATGCACATCAGCGTAAATGGACGCCAGATCGGGGAAGGCCGGATTGAGCAACCTATCGTCATGACGACGGAACTGACCGACACGTTCGATGTTGGGTTCGATTCCAGCACCACGGTAACGGATGAATACAAGGGCGATGGAGCCTTCTCAGGAATTGTGAGCAAGCTTCAGGTCATTGGAAAATGATCGTTTCGCTTGGAGGAAGCGGCTCGATTGAGCTGTCAGTCGGACGCGAACTACTCTGGTGTGAATTGAATCGAAATCCTGTTCGCAACGCGGCTGTGTGGCTGAGAAGGATGCGTAGGGCGTGATGCCCAGGCCAGCCAATTCGTTCCGGTACTACTTCCACTCTTTACCGGAGGTCATCGGATGGTGGTGATGCACTCATGGCATTTCAATGAAAATGCCATGAGTTGGGCATTGGGATACCCGTAGATCTGTATCGCCGCAGATGCGTCCAGAGGCAGAATCGTCGGACACTTCGTACTTGCGGTTAGATGCCGCTACCGCCGATGGCAGCTACTGCGCCTTATCCAAGCCGCTGCATCGATCATGTGCGAGGGGATCTTCGTGCAGGCTCGGTCCAATGTCTGTTGAAGCTAGGACTTCGTCCATGATCAGTTCGCGTGTGGCAGACGGTTCGGCGATGACTGCTTTCTCAGGATAGCCTTTGCGTACAAGGTTGGGACTCCAACCATAAGCGAGGTTCGGCTGCAAGCTCCGACAGCGCTACAATAGATATTGTATTCACCATCCTTATAAGACATATGTTCCATTAACAAATTTGGGAGATGGTCGATGGTGCAGTTGAAACGATTGCCATGTGATGCAGTGGGTGAAGAGATCATTGCGGCGCTGGAAAGAGATGGGGCGGTGATCGTAGACGGTTTCCTAGACAATGATATTTGCGCCCGGTTCAATACGGAACTAGATTCCCTTCTGGAAGGGCGGGCCCCCAATCAAGGATCGCCCAACGCCGCAGTGGCGGCTTTCCATGGCGAGCAGACCAAGCATCTGACCGGGCTGGCTGCCCATTCTGACACCTTTGTAGCAGAGATACTCCTGCATCCTCTCTATCGCGTGTTGGGCGAGCATTTCCTTTTACCCGCCTGTGCCGATTACCAGCTTAATATCGGCCACGTCCTGCAGCGCGGACCTGGTGCTGGCGATCAGATGCTGCATCGCGATCAAGATGTCTGGCCACGTGTTCTGGCCACCGCGCTGGAGCATCGCCAGTTTGCGTCGGTGATCGCTCTCAGCGATTTTACGGCCGAGAATGGTGCCACCCGTGTGGTGCCGGGCAGCCATCGCTGGCCGGAGGAGCGCCAGCCCGAATCGCATGAAATCGTGGCGGCGGAAATGCCTGCCGGTTCCGCGGTGCTCTATCTTGGTTCCACTTTGCACAGCGCTGGGCCTAACAGCACGCGCGATGCACGGCGTGGCATGCATATGAGCTTCTGCCTTGGCTGGCTGCGGACGGAAGAAAACAATTGCCTGTCGGTGCCGCTCGATCGGGTGCGGACTTTGCCCCGGCGGGCGCAGGAACTCTTGGGTTTCGGGCTGCACGATGGGTTGGAGCGCGGCGAAGGGTTTCTAGGTGCGGTGGACAATCGCAATCCACTGGATCTGCTGGCCGCGCATGTACTCTGATACAGGCGTGCATGCAGCGACGCCGGACATCGCAGATGTAGCGCATGGGGCGTATAGAGCCGCGCGCTGGACTGCACTGGCGGTGCTGTGCGTGGTCAGTTCGCTGGTTACAGGCGGGCTCATCGCCACGCTCAGCCTCTATGCCCCGGTAATCGAACAGGTGGAGCATTGGGACACGGTCACGCTGGGGGTTGCCGGGACGTTGCTGTTGGTATGCCTCAGTCTGGCCGGGATTGGCGTGGGTTATACGCTGGAACTGGTCAAAGCGCGGCTGGTGGTCGGGGCGGGCGCCTTGCTGGCGGCGACGGGGTGCTCGTTGGCGGCTTCGGCGCACTCGGTTCCACTGTTCTGGACAGGCTTCGCATTGATCGGTGCAGGCGCGGCGGCGGCAACCACCGTGGCGAGTATCCCCCTTATCACCAGCTATTTCCATCACAAACGCGGGCTGGGGATTGGCATCTACTTTGCCGCGATGGCGGGGGCTGCCGGGGGTCTGCCGCTGCTGGTGTCGGATATGATTGCCCAGTGGGGCTGGCGCATGACCTTGCAGGGAACCGGGGCAGTGGTAGCCGCATCGTGCCTGCTGCTGCCGTTCCTGCCGCAGCCTGCGGCGATGGCGACAGAGGTGGAGAACGCGGACGACGAGGCGGGACTGACGGTCAGGCAGGCCTTCCGGGCGAGTGATGTCTGGGCGCTGACGGGGGCGATAGTGCTGGCCCAGCTCAGCATTCAGGCGGTGCTGTTCACTGTGGTCAGCTATCTTTCGGGCGGGGGCTATACCATGGCGCAAGCGGTCATGGTCTATAGCTGCGCCAACCTGTTCAGTGTTCCGGCGGGGATCATCACCGGCGCGCTGGCTGACCGCCTGGGCGCGGCCAAAGTGCTGCCAGTCGGGCTGTGGGTGCAGGTTGTCGGCACTGTGGCGATTGTCGGGGCCCTTGCCGGCGGTATGGCGGGTTGGCTCGCGCTCGGCCTGTTCGTGGTGGGCTGGGGGATCAGTTCCTCCATCCAGATCCAGATCGGGCCGATGCTGATGCGCGACCTGACCGGCGGACGTCACTTCGCCGCGATCCTCAGCTACGCGTTGGCGGCGGTTGGGCTGATCGGCGCGATGGCGCCGCTGATGTCCTCGATGGTGGAGAAATGGACCGGCGGCTATGCCGTGCTGTTCCTCATTTGCGGGGTTCTCAGCACGCTTTCAGCCCTCCTCGTCAGGGTTACCCGGCGGCGCGTTCTGGCGCGTTGAACCGGGCCGGTACGTGAAAGTCTGGAGGGGGTACTTTCACGCACTGCACAGGGCCATCAGGCCTGCAGCATCATCTCGGCCGCTTTTTCGGCAATCATGATAATTGCCGCATTGGGATCGCCCGTGGTGATGCGCGGCATCACCGATCCATCGACCACCCTGAGTCCGTTGATCCCGCGCACCCTGAGCTGATCGTCGACCACGGCCAGATCGTCATGCCCCATTTTGCATGATCCCACCGCTTCGTAATTGACCTCGCAGGTGGCGCGGAAGAAGGCATCGAGATCAGCATTGTCTATGCACGCCGAGCCGGGCACAATTTCGCGGCCGCGATAGCGTTCATACGCCGGTTGGGCGAGGATTTCCCGGGCCTTGCGGATACCGCGTCGCAGGGCGTCGCGGTCGCGCTCTTCTACGAGATAGTTGGTGTCGATGATCGGGCTGTCATCCGGATCGGCGGAGCGCAGCGTCATCTGCCCACGACTTTCGGGGCGGGTCAGGATGACGAGATTGGTAAAGCCATGCTCCTGCGGCAAGTCGGTCCCAGAACCGGTTAGCATTGGGAGGAAATAGTACTTGAGATCAAGCTCGTCATGGCCGGGCGCACCGGAACGGAGATAGGCGACCGCGTCGGTGCTGTTGCCCGCCAGTGGTCCGCCATGCGTGGCGAAATAGCGCAGCGCAGCCATGCCCAGTTTCACTGGGCTGCTCACCAGAGCGTAATCGGACACCGGCTGCGGACAGGCGATCTGCACGCTGGTGCCGATATGGTCATGCAGGTTCTGACCCACGCCCTTGAGATCGATCAGCGGAGTAATACCCAGCGGGGCCAGCGCGTCGGCATCGCCTATCCCCGACAGCATCAGCAACTGCGCGGACTGGAACGTCCCGCCGCTGGCAATGACTTCGCGCGCGGCGAACGCCTGGCGCGTTTCCGGCCCCTGCCGGTATTCGACGCCGATCGCGCGGCTGCCGTCGAACAGGATGCGCGTGACAAAGGCACGCGTTTCGACGTGCAGATTGCTCCGTTTCCGCGCGGGATTGAGATAGGCGACGGCGGTGCTGATCCGACGCCCCCCCTTGATCGTGCGATCGGATGGGCCGAACCCTTCGGGCGCGCTGCCGTTGTGATCTTCGCTATAAGGATAACCCGCTTCCAGCGCAGCGTCGATCCAGGCCTGCTGCGCCGGGTTGGTGATTTGCGCGCGGGTCACCGCCAGCGGGCCGTCTCCGCCGTGAAAGGCGTCTTCGCCATGCTCGTTGCCCTCGGCTCGCTTGAAGTAAGGCAACACATCGGCGTAAGCCCACCCGTCATTACCTTCTGCGGCCCACAGATCGTAGATTTCGGGGGCACCGCGGCTATAGCACATGCCGTTGATCGAGCTGCTGCCGCCCAGCACTTTGCCACGTGCATCGGTCAATACGCGCTGATCGAGATGGCGCTGCGGGGCCGTTTCATACTGCCATTTGAACTTGCTGCCCTGCAAGATTGGGAAGAACCCTGCGGGCATGTGGATGAGCGTGCTGCTGTCCTTGCCGCCCGCCTCGAGCAGGAGAACGCGTACGTCCGGCAGAGCGGAAAGCCGGTTGGCGAGTACGCATCCGGCAGACCCCGCCCCGACGATGATGTAGTCGAATTCCTCTCCTGCCTTCACCGTATTTCTCCTCCGCAAAGATCGACATCGATCTTTTTAATGATTCATATGTTTCAATAATGATCGAAATCAGGTTCTGTCAACCGCAGGGCGGACAAGCGGCCGCAGCCGGAAAGCCGGTGTGGGCGTAAGTTTGCGGGCATGCTGGCGCCAAGTCCGCACATGGCGGATGTCAGGCGGGCCGGATCGTGAGCAGATGAGGGGTTACGGCAGGGAAACGCGCGGCGAACGCCGGGGCTTGTCGGGCTTGCCGTCCTGGGCAGGGACGAGACCGCGCCGCAACTGATCGATCAGTATGTTGCTCAGGTTCGTTTCGTTAGGGAATGTGTGAACGAGGGATTCGACGACCAGGGTGCAGGTAAGCATCTGAACGACCGTCTCGACATCGGTGTTTTCGTCGATTTCGCCGACCAGTCGCGCCGCTTCGAGCGGGGCTTTGATCTTGTTGATGATCGGAGCCCAGTATTCGGTCATCTGGGCGTTGAAGTCGCTGCTGTTCGCAGCAAACAAGGTGCGGTTGAAAGCCTGTTCGGCAGGTTCGTCAAAGAAGCTCCGCAGATCCGCGGCGATGCGGCGGAGGTCTTCTTCCCAGTTCCCGGTCATCGTCACTTCGAAGTGCGAGATATGTTCTGCCAGGGCTTCTCCGATCAGGCTGGCCCGGTCGGGCCACCGGCGAAAGATCGTCGCCCGTCCTACGCCGGACAGCCGCGCGACCGTCTGGATTTCGAACTCAATCCCTTCCTGTTTGATCAGTTCGATCACCGCGTCCGCCACTGCCTTGCGGACACGTTCCGTGCGGCCGCCGGGGCGGGCTTTCTTGCCGCTGCTCTGTTCGGTCACCTTTCAGTCTCCACAATGCTGCCGCAAGCGGGCAATCGCGTTTGCCGGATGAGCGACCCTAGCCACCGGTGCGGCGAATGTCATCCCGCGCGGTGGGAGCGTGCCGTCGCCTTGATTTCCACAAGCGTTTCCGGTGTGCCGAGCGCTGCCGCGCCAATGGCGGTCCATGTCGGTCGCGCTCTGCCGAGAAAATCCGCCTTGGCCTGCATGAACAGGTCCATGTGCGCCGGATAATTGGTGTGGAAGCTCACCAGTTCGACAAGATCCTCCTTGCTGGAGCCTTCGGCGGCCAGCACTTGCTCCAGTGCGGCAAAGGCCAGCGCATATTGTTTTGCCGGATCGCTAGGCGTCGTGCCGTCCGCATGCATTCCGATTTGTCCCGCGATAAACAACAGTCCCGCCGCATGGACGGCGTTCGCATAGCCATAGGTCGCTGCAAATTCGTCCTGTGTCATGCGCATAATCTCCCTCTGCCGATGTGAAGCTACTCCACATCTGTCCCACAAGTACGGGTGGTGTGCAATCTCGGCTTTTCGGAGGAATGTGATTTTAAAGAATCATACGGTTTGATTGTTGGATGGTTTTCCAGAGAAAATGGAGCCGGACTTACCCCACAAAAAGAATGCCTCATCCTCCTTCCGTCTTTCCATTTGGCATTCAGAGAAGTTTTTGTGTTTGCTTAAAATATATAAAAATCATTATAATAATTCCAATATCGCAAGCGCGGACGGCGCATTGCTTCCCGGGCTTTTGCCGCGTGCAGCATTTCCCAACCCCCATCGTGCGGGATTTTTGGGTTGACGAAATCAAAAGAATCATATGCATCATTAAATCGAGAGAAGGTGTTGTGGTGAGGGCACCCGTTCCACCGTGCTGACGGGCGAACCGCGCATCGGTTGGAAGATGCACCAGAACATATTGAAAAACATACTGTCGAAGGGAGTTGCTATGGCTGAGGGAGCATCCGTTCGCCCGAAATTCGGGCGTGTTTCGCATCTGGCGTTGATCGCAGGAATAGGGCTGCTGCCGCCCGGCGTTGCCATGGCGCAGACGAAGGCCGGGATCGGCAGCAACGATCCGGGCGAAATCATTGTCACCGCCCGGCGGCGAGAGGAGTCGGCGCAAAAGGTGCCGGTGGCGATCACCGCGTTGTCCGCCGAAATGCTGCAGGAACGACGCATCGCAGGCGGGCAGGATCTGCAAGGGCAGGTGCCCTCCTTGTCCGTGTCGGCGGGCGGGCAAAGCCGCGACGTTGAAACCATTGCCATCCGGGGGCAGGGGACCAACTATACCGCAGCCCCTGCCGTGGTGACCTATATGGCCGAAGTGCCGCTGGTTGCCGGCCGCGTTGCCACCTTGCAGGGGCCGCCGGGGCAGTTTCTCGACCTTGCCAATATCCAGGTGTTGCGCGGGCCGCAGGGGACATTGTTCGGGCGCAACAGCACGGGCGGGGCGGTGCTGCTGGAACCGGCGCGGCCGACGGACAGGTTCGAAGGCTATGTCCAGATGCAGGCGGGCAATTATCGTGACCGTGAGGTGGAAGGCGTGGTGAACGTGCCGCTCAGCGATACGCTGAAGATCCGCCTGGCCGGGCGCTTTGTCGACCGCAACGGGTTTACCAGGGATGTGCTGACCGGGACCGGCTACGACAACAGGCATTACTATACCGGTCGTTTCGGCATGACCTGGACCCCCAGCGACCGGATCGAAAACTATCTGATGGTAACGGGCACACGCAGCACCAGCCATGGTTCGGGATATGTCATCGGCCAGTTCAATACGGCCTTTCTCGATGGGGTGTTTGGCGGTGTGGGCGGTTGCGCGGGTGTGGGTCTGGGGGCGGATTGCTCGGTCCTTACAGGGCTGGCGGCCGAGCAGAAGGATCGCGGTTCGCGCCGTGTCGCTCTTGGCCCCGGTCCGCTGCGCAGCAAGATTTCGGGATGGAGCGCTATCGACCAGCTCAAGATCGAACTGAGCGATACGCTGACGCTGCGCAACATCGTCAGCTATGGCGAATTGCGCGCCTTGTCCGCATTCGATGGCGATGGCGTGCCGCTGGGCCTCTATCAGACGGGCATGGGGCCTGGCCCCGCTGACAATGTACGCCAGTTTACCGAAGAGCTGCAGTTGCAAGGCTCCACTCTTGCCGACAAACTGCAATATACCGCAGGCATCTACTATGAACACACGGGAACGCCGGGGAGCCGCTACGTCACCAACAAGGGGCTGACGTTCTTTTCCCCAACGGTGTCCGGTGGGCGTTACAAGACCAGTGCCGTTGCGCTCTATGTGCAGGGCGCGCTCGATTTCGGCGTGTTCAACGATGCCCTTGACGGGCTCAAGCTGACGGCGGGGCTGCGCTATACCTGGGATCGTTATCGCGGGGCAGGCGGGTCGGCTGCGCTTGATGAGGCGGGCCAGGTAGTAGCCTGTACCAACGGAGTGGAAGATGTACCCACCACTTTCGGCGATTGCGCGCTTAACGCCCGTGGCCGTTCGAGCAAGCCGACCTGGACCGTTGGTCTCGATTATCAGGTGGCGCCCGATGTGCTGTTTTATGGTAAGGTCAGCCGCGGATACAAAACCGGCGGCATCAACTTACTGGCGGTAAACGCGCGCAGCTTGACCTATAACCCGGAATACGTAAAAACCTACGAAGCAGGGGTGAAGTCGAAAGTGCGCTTTGGCGGTGGGGCCAGCCTGACGCTTAACGCCGATGTGTTCAAAACCGACTACACCAACATCCAGATCGCAGGGGCAGACTTCAATCCGGTGTCCTATGCCGGTGGGGCCGCGGTGTTCAATGCCGCTTCCGCCAAGATCAAAGGCGTCGAACTCGAGGCGGTGCTGCATCTTTCACAGGCGTTTGAGCTGTCAGGCAGCTATTCGCACATCACCTCGCGCTACAAGGCGTTCAGGATCGATGTCGATCCGTTGTTGTCGCAGCTCGATTGCTCGGGCCACATCACCAGCGGCACCATCGATCTCTCCTGTGTGCCGCTGCCCTATCTGCCGCGGGATCAATTCAACATTGCCGGGCGCTATACCCTGCCGCTGCCGGAAGAGGTGGGGAAGGTGGTCCTTTCGGCTGTCTATGCTTACACCGGCAAGCAATGGCAGACGGCAACCACCGTGCCCGAGGAATTGCCGCAGGCCCGGGCGGGTGGGGGCGAGCCAGGTTTGCTGATGAAAGGTTATGGCCTGCTCAATATGTCGCTCAACTGGAACGATGTGATGAAGCTGCCGATCGATATCGCGGTGTTCATGACGAATGTAACCAACAAGACCTATCGCATTTCGAATACCGGCACATACCTTTCGTTAGGTTCCCAGGCTTCGCTCTATGGCGAGCCGAGGATGTATGGCGCGTCGGTGCGTTACAAGTTTTGAGAACTCTTGAATAACGGTGCGGCGGCCATTGCGCTGCCGCGCTGAGGGATAGGATCATGTTGACGAAACGAGGTGCATTGGCCGGTGCGGGTGTTCTGTTGGCGGGGGCGGTGGTTGGCGCCTGTGCCCGGCAGAAGCCTCCAATCCAGGAAGACCGCAAGGCTACTGGGGCCTTTGCTCTGCATGATCGGGGCCTGGTTCCCATCGCACAAAGCGGCTGGACGCAGCCCGAAGGTGTGGCCGCATCCTATCCGGTTCTGGAACGAAACCTCGATGTCGACATCGCGGTGATTGGGGCGGGGCTTGCGGGCAGTTCGCTGGCGCTGCATCTGGCGGAAGCGGGGATGCAGGTCGCGGTGCTTGAAAGCCGGCAGCCCGGTTGGGGCGCGTCAGGGCGCAATGCTGGCCATGTCCTGCCGGTCTTCAAGGACATGGCGCTGCTCGAGAGCTTCCCCGACGGCGGCAAGGCGTTTCGTGAAGCGTTTCGCGATCATCATACGATCCCCTTCGATCTGTCAGAGCAATATGGGATCGATTGCGATGCGGTGCGGGCCGGATACCTCAATGCCATGGTTGGGCGCGGCGAATTCGAAAAATTCCGCGATCAGTTCGCCTACCTGGAAAGGGACGGTTTCCAGAAAGTACGCTTGCTGGATGGTGTCGAAATGGAAGGGATGACCGGCAGCCGCCATTATCCCTATGGCATTCTGTTTGAAAATGGTGGCCGGGTGAACCCGTATCTCTTCACCAACGGTATGATCGCAGCGGCGGTCGATCGCGGCGCTCAGGTCTTTGGCGGCAGCGAAGCGCTGGCGCTGGCTCGGGTGGGCAAGCGCTGGCGGGTCCGTACGGCCAGAGGCGAAGTGACGGCGGCCAAGGTGGTGTTCTGCACGGCGGCATATCCGACGCAGATCGTGCCGGCGTTCCAAAACTGCTTCTATACGCTGACGGCCTATGCGCTGACCACGCAACCGCTGGATGCGGCGGCTTCGGCCCGGATCATGCCGGGTGGGGCCACGTTTGCCCAGGTACCGGTCGATCTCAACCCGCTGGTCAAGGATCGCCATGGCCGCCTGATCCTTTCTTCCCTGCCGTCCAGCACCAAGCCTGAGGATGGGGCATGGCATTTCCGCAACCAGCTTGCCTGGATTCACAAAGTCTGGCCCGAAACCCGCGATATGGACATCGAGCTGGAACGGTACTGGACCGGCCGCGTCGCCATGCGCACGCGGGAGTTTCCCGGTGTGTTCGACATGGGGGGCGGGGTCTACGGCCTCATGCATTTCAATGCCTGGGGCAATGTGATGGCACCGCTGATGGGTAAATTGCTGGCCGAAGGACTGGCCGCAGATAGACCCGATATGTTGCCGTTCCCATTCGAAAAGCCCAAGGCGGTGTTCTATCGGCCGCAACAGGAATTGCTGTTGAGGCATACCATGATCCCTGCGGCCCGTCTGGGGCAGAAACTGGGTTTGATCTAGGCAGCGTGGACGGATTTACGGGTCTTGCCACGTTACCTTCCACGTGATGAGCCAAGCCACGAACCTGAAATTTCATGCTGCCGCGGCGGATGCCGAAGGAGCAGCCCGATCAGCGCTTCTTCTTGGCCGTGGTCGCCGTGAAATCAGGGTCTTTGTTCGCCACCCAATCGACAAATTTACGCACAGCCGGGTTGGCCAGTAGGCCTTCTACGTCCATCCCATGGCGCTGCAATTCGGAATTGGTGAAATTGGCGATCAGCGTCTGCTGACAAATGGGATGCATGGGAACTACATCGCGCCCGCCCCGGCTCTTGGGCACTGGGTGGTGCCAGACAATGGTCTTGCCGGCCGGCCGGCCACAGAGCCAGCAGAGGACCACGGTCTCGGGAGCCTCTTCTTCCCGATGTGAATCGCCATAGGGATCGTGTTTCGAATGTTTGCGGGCCATTGGTCTGCCTGAATTTGCGGTGGCCACCTCATAACGGGTGCAGTGGGTATTACCACACCCATGTCTCCAACCGGGGCGTTCCCCACCTCCTCACGCCGCAATCGGATCAGCGGATTCTTATCACCGCAAGCGATGTAATAGGTCCTGAGCCCAGGTGAGCAATTGGCTCAAGTACCCCCCGAGCATTCGTCAGGCTCATTACGAGCCATATCTTTTCCTGAAATCGAAAGGGATTTTCCACCCATACGCTTGGGTTTGAATACCGTGTGCGCGGCAATTCATGAGGATCGAGGGGGAGCTGAAAATGAGCATGAGCCATAAGAGGGTTTTCGTTCACTGCCTTTGCAGCACGGCGTCGCTGGCCATGGTGTCTCCAGCGTTCGCCCAGGAAAATCGGAGCGAATCCGGCATCGCAGCAAGCGAAATCATCGTCACCGCACAACGCCGCGAAGAACGTGCACAAGATGTGCCCGTGGTGATCACAGCAATTTCCAGCCAAAAGCTTGAGCAGCTCGATATCAATGAGCCGCAGGACCTTTATGGCATGGCCCCATCGTTGGTTGTGGGCAATCAGGGACAGGCCACGCGCGATGTGCAGTCGTTCTCGATCCGCGGCCAGTCCACCGGCTTCCTGTCCTCGCCTGCCGTGGCGCAATACCTATCCGAAGTGCCACTGGTCGCATCTGTTTCGCTCAATCTGCAAGGGGCGCCGGGGCTCTTCTCGGATGTGGAAAACGTCCAGATACTGGCCGGTGCGCAAGGGACCCTGTTCGGCCGGAATACCACTGGCGGGGCGGTTCTGTTCATGCCCCGCAAACCGGTCAACCAGTTTGAAGGCTACCTTCAGGGTTCTATCGGCAATCTTAACCTGCGCGGTGTGGAAGGCGCGATCAACATTCCGATCATCGACGACAAATTGATGATCCGGGCGGCAGGTGCCTTCATGGATCGTGATGGCTTCACTCGTGATCTCAGTTTCAATAAGAACCGCGATGATGTTCATTGGTATTCCGGCAAGTTGGGCATTCTTGCTCGACCAACCGAAACCATCGAAAACTACACGCTGATTTTCGGCTCCAAATCCTCGAACAACGGTTCGGGTTTCATCCACAAAGGCTTCAACATTGCCGCTCTACGCGGTTATGGCTTCTGTTCCGACACTCCGAATTTTCAAGATCCAGCCAATGTTGCAACCTACTGTTCCGCCTACACCGATATCAGTGCGCGGGCCGCAGCTGAGGGGCCGCGGAAAACACGCTTGAGCGTTGATGCCTACAGCAAGATAGAACTGTGGGGCATCATAAACTCCACCAATATCGAACTGACCGATCACCTGACGCTACGCAATATCATCAGCTACCAGCGGTTGAAGGACGATTATGCCGCCGATCAGGACGGTACGCCGCTGCAACAGTACGAACTGAATCAGAATGCGGGCTTTCCCAGCGCAGCCGACCCGCTTCTTGCCAGTTATGGAATCCCCCTCTTCGGATACAATCCCATCGCACCGACGTGGCACTATCCACGTGATGAGATCGGTCAGTTTACCGAAGAGCTCCAGGTTCAGGGCAACGCGCTAGATGGCAAGCTGCAATTCACCGCCGGCTATTTCCATTTCAACGCGAAGCCGGAAAGCGAATGGGGCACCGTTCAACTTTCGTATTGCCCAGCCCTCTACACCGGGCTCTGCTCCGCCACCCTGTCGAATGAGGGGGTGAGCAACAAGTCCGACGCTTTCTATGCACAAAGCACCCTTGATCTCGGTGCATTCTCTCCGTCACTTGATAGTCTGCGGATGACTGCGGGCTACCGCTACACCTGGGATACCATCAAGGGCTTCGTCTCCCGCTGGACTCCCGATCCGCTGACGGGAACCTCATCTTGCCTGATTGGGGGCAATACATTGGGGGACGTGCCGACGGCCGACGCACGTGAACTGTGTGAATTCAGCGACACCTTGAAGAGCAAGGCGCCGACATGGACTTTCGGGATCGACTACAAGCCGATCAAGAATGTCATGATCTATGCCAAAGTCAGCCGTGGTTACAAATCAGGAGGCTTCAACACTTATGCTGTCCGCGAAGAAACGCGCACTTTTGCCCCCGAAAAACTGACGACATATGAAGCCGGCTTCAAATCGGACTTCCGGCTTGGGCGCATGCCGATGCGGCTCAATGTCACATATTACCATTCGGACTACAGCAATATTCAACGCCCGCAAGGCGATTATAATCCCGAAACCGGAGCGAGCGGTGCGCAGGTCCTGGCTGCGACTGCACGTATCCGAGGCGTGGAAATCGAAGGCTCAATCCGTCCTCTCTCTGGCCTTGAACTGGGTGGTACCTTCAGCCGTACCAACGCTGATTATCGAAACTTCAAGGCGGTGGTGTTCAGCCCTACGCAGGCCTGCAATGGGTTGAGGCAATATGGCGAGGTCGCGGATTTCAGCTGCTACCCATTCCAGTTCGTGACCCCCACAATGTACAACATCTACGGTTCTTACGATGTGGCGCTGGGGCGGAATCTGGGCGACTTGTCGCTCTATGTCAGCTATTCCCACGTCGCATCGCAGAACGTGATGCCATCCGGGGATGGCTCGACCGAGCCTGGTGCAGAGATTGAGCCTTATGGCCTGCTCAACGCCTCGGCATCGCTGCGCAATATCGGCGGTATTGGGCTGGACCTGACGGTGTTTGCCAACAATCTGACCAACAAGCTGTACCGGACAATGAATTCCAACAGCTTCAACAACCTGCTTGCCAGCACAACCCTTTACGGAGAGCCGAGAACGTATGGATTGAAGATCAAGTACAGCTTCTGATTCACCCACATGGCCGATGGCAAGGATGCTCTGGTTTATGGGTGTCCTTAGCCTCTTGGAATCGGCCTGGATTTTCAAATGGTACGGTTAGAGCGAATGCCGCAATTGCCTGCGGTATTCGCGGGGCGATATGCCCGCGCGCTGCCGGAAGGCGGTTGAGAACACAGACTGGTTGGCAAACCCCAGATCGAAAGCAATCGCCTTGAGCGGGATGTCGGTTTCCGCAAGAAGTTTGCGAGCAAGGTCCATGCGCCGACTTGCCATCCAGTCTTTCACGGTCTGGCCTGTTGTGGCCTTGAACAAGGTGGTGAAGCGTCTGGGACCGATGCCGCACTCGCCCGCCAAGTCGGTGATCGTGGGAGCAGGGCCTCTTACACTCTCCACGAAGTGTTCAAGCCGGCGCAATTGTGCGGGACTGAGGTGTCCACGGATGGGGCCTGCATCGCTCTCATCACCATGCAAGTGTCGCGAAAGGTGCGCCAGCGCCGACAATCCCAGACCTTCGAGCAGTGTTTCGGAGGCGAAACCCGGTGCCTCTATTTCACGTACCATTTGGCGCAGAAGGAAATCGATCCGTGCACCCTCGTGGCCAGCAATATTGAATGTCTTCATCAGCAAACCTTCGGTCCACACGTCCGGCGTCCGGGTAACCTTTTTGAAGATGGCCGGATCGAAATAGCAGCGAAATGCGAAGCTGCGGCTGTTGCTTCCCGAAAACCTGCAGTCTGCGCCGGGCGGGGTGAGAATGATATTGCCGAGATCGAAAAAACCTGTCCCAAGTTCGGTATAGCTGGCCCTCCTTCGCTGAGGGTACGGTGGCAGTGAGAGGCCCAGGATTGCCCGTCTTCCGTTCGTATAATCGGTCACTGATTGTGCCGGGGTGAAGCTGCACAGTTCAACCTCGACGACACCGGCAGTCCAGTTGCGGATTGTCGTGCTCTCCAGTTGCACCATGCTCTGGCTCCTCTTAAAATCGGACGTTCCGACCGCAGATTCCAAATTATACGGTCCATCCCGCCTAGGCAACGCATACCCGGCCCTGTTCAGCGGTGCGGGCAAAGCAATTGCCGGAATGGAAAAGTCATCATCCTTTCGAAGAAGTCTGTGCACCCCATAGAACCGGTTTGAACTACACAGATCGTCAAAATTCCATTCGGGAGTTGCGGAAACGATGGCTGGCCTTGCTGATCCCCTGCGTTCCATCACGCAGGACGAAATCGATACGTTCTGGCGCGATGGCTTTGTTTGCCTGCGCGATGTCATTCCGCGCGATTGGATTGAGCGGATGCAATTGGCGGTCGATCGCTGGCTGCAATCGCCGGATTGTTTCGATTACACCGAATACGGAACCGATGTAGCCCGTGCTGCCGGGGCCGCTGTCCTGCTAGATGCCGGGGAACGGCACGGCCGGTTTTACAGCAGCCAGGATCACTGGCAGCGCTCGCCCGATTTCCGGGAGTTTGCGTTGCATTCTCCCCTTGCCGAAATCTCTGCCACGCTCCTGAAGAGCGCGCGGCTCAACTTATACGAGGATAGCGTCTTGGTGAAGGAGCCGGGCGCCTTGGAAAAAACCGCTTTCCATCAGGACATTTCCTATTTTCATGTCGAAGGGCACCAGATTTGTACGACATGGGTGCCGCTCGATCCGGTTCGGGCGGATACCGGATCGCTGAAATTCGTGCCCGGTAGCCATTTGTGGAAGAAAAAATATCGGCCCAACTTCTTCATTACCGACCTGTTGATGCCAGGGACCGAGGGCGAAGCCGTTCCGGACTTTCATAAGGATAACCGTAGCAAGGAAGTCGTCAGCTTCGACATGGAACCGGGCGATATGACGGTTCATCATGCGCGGACCATTCACGGTGCGGACGGCAACGCATCGAAGGATACCCGCCGCCGAGCGATTTCGGTGCGGTACTGCGGCGATGATGCCCGATATCGCTTCCGCAAGGGCGTGCCGCTCAAACCCCATCACCAGTCAGTTCAGGAGGGGGATATTCTCGATCACCCGGATTGCCCGGTGGTGTGGCCCGCACCGACCGTTGGTGCCTAGAATGATCGAAAAGAATGCGGGCTCTCGAAAGGAACTGTCAATCGGCATTTCCGATTTTGGAATCATGCATACGGTTCCGGGGGAATTTACTATCGACCAGCGTTTCCGTATGGTGAAGGATGCCAATGTCTTTGATTATATAGATAAAACTCCTGAGACACATGAGGTTGCAGACTATCGCGCTGCCGTGCAGCGGCATGGCATTCCCTTGACTGCGGGCGGTTACTATTACCTCCTTGGGAGGGATGAGGAACTCCTCCGGCAGCATATGGAGCTTGGGCTGGAGTATGGCACGCGCATCCACAACATTCAGGTTCTTTCCCGGGACAGCTCGGGCAAACTCGTTACCGATGAACAGGTTGCCGAAATCTATCTGAATGCGATCGAATGGAGCAGTACGTCAGAAATCGTCCCGTGCTTCGAAGTCCATGTTGGGATGTGGTCGGAACAATTCACCCGTGTTCAACGCGTGGCAGAATTGGTGGAACGGCAAGGTCTGAAATTCAATCTTACTCTCGACCATAGTCATATCGTTTTTGCGATCCGGAATCCGAGTGCGCAGGAAGCTATGGGAATCCGGGCTGAGGTAGAAGCGGGCACGATCACGCTCGATCCGTTTGCGTGCAACAACATCTGTCAAAACTGGATCGATGCCGGTCTTGTCCGCCACGCACATGCCCGTTCGGCAGTGCCCAATGGCCCGCGCAACCGGTGGATGGCCGGTCTGGATGGCATGTCCGGCCTCGCGATCCAGTATCCCTTCATCCGGCCGGGTGCCGGGCAGTGGCATTCCGAATGGGACGAAAGCTTGCTGGAGACGTGGAAATTTGCGGTCAGCCAGTTATTGCAGCATCACGCAAACACTACGGAAAGCAGACTTGCAACCATCTCTACAGAATTCATACCCTTCGCGGACTATGGGGGAGGGGCGAAGTACTCTCTTTTCGAAAACAACATCGCATGCGCGACGTGGATCAGGGCCGAATGGGAACGACTAAGTTGCAACGAACGCACGCCTCCCAGTGGCTAACAGAAGCAGTTAGGAGATGATCTACAATACTGAAGAAGGCCTGAGGCATGGATCCGATTTGATGTCGTGGGATATCTTGCTATCCGTAATATCACTTTCGCCAACGGACATCGCTTGGCGTCAGTCCAAACTGGTTTCGAAAAGCGCGGTTTAACGCAGAGGCTTCGGGAAAGCCGCATTCCAGCGCAATCGACAAGATCGTACGGTCGCGGTTGCGCGGATCTTCCAGTAAGGCACGTGCCCGTACGACGCGAGCTTGTCGCAGGACATCCGAAAAGCTTGTTCCTTCCTGCGCGAACAATCGCTGCAAATGGCGTGGTGTTATGCGTTGGCGCGCTGCAATCCATTTGAGACCAAGATTGGTATTACCGAGATTTTTGGCGATCTCGTTTCTAGCCATCGCCAAGTGAGCCGCGGCGATGCTGCTTTCTTTCGTCTGTTCCTGCGCACCGTGCCCCCCGCTGACCACGAGCGCTGCCATGTCCTGTAAATGTTGGGCGGCCATTCGTTGCGCCGCCTTGCTGGACAAAGGATCGTTTTCCAGCAGGCTGGCATATCGAAACAGCAAGGGGAGCCCCGGTGTGCCGCTCGGCAGCAGTGCAGCAGGAGCGGAGCCAATGCCCCGTACCATCTCCGTGACGGGGCGGTGCGGAATGCGAATGCTTTGCAGGCGACCGCTCCCCCGGATAGCAAGCTGCATTTCCAGGGTGTAGGAGAGCACGAAGGCGTCGCCAGGGCGGATCAGAAAATCCTCCCTTCCAGGAACCCGCAGGTTCATTTCCATACCCTCGGACATGCCCAGTATCAGGTCGTCCTGACCGTCCTTGAGGTGTTCGCGGGTTCGGGCGGACATGATCGAGGACGGATACGCCGTGCCCCAGCTCGCACCGTCGACCATATGCAAACTGGCGGAATAGTGGAGCGGTTTGTCGGCATCGAGCGCGCTTACATCGACCCGCATCAGATCGACCAGATAATCGCGTATCGCCGATACACGCCCGCCATCTGGGAGGTCATCCGTCGAAAACTTGAGCACCAGCGCCGATTGTTCAGAGTCCATCGCCATGCCTCCCCCGAAGCCAGCCATCCTTACGTAAGGAATGCAGTAACGCACATGCGTTGTGTATCATTTTTGTAGGAATGTCGTCTGGTGCCAAGAACAGAGTCGCCCTGCGTCAATACAGATAAAAACCGATCACTATTTTCAGCGTCCTGAACACACATGCCGGCCGAATCGTGGCCGCTGGTGATCGCATGCAGGGGCGCAATGGAATTGAATACCCTTACACAAGGCCGGGAAACCCGTGGAGCGGCGGCAGATGCTTGCCGCAACTGGCGCGATTCCGCCTCCCTTCTCCCACCCGCGTTGCGAACAACATCTTTTCCTGAAATCGAAAGGGATTTTTCACCCCCACGATCAGGTTTGAATACCGTGTTTTCGAAAATTCCAAACGATTGAGGGGGAAGCTGGAAATGAGAATGAACCGAAGCAAGGTTTTCGTCCGTCGTCCTTGCGGAACGGCATCGTTGGCCGTTGCATCTCCGGTTTCCTGGCGTCATTCCGCTTCCCTGGTCGCACTCGCCATGTCTGCGCTGGCGGCCAGTCAAACACCTGCTTGCGCTCAAGCCACATGGGATGGCAGCGCCAGCCAGGACTGGTCCGATGCGGCCAACTGGAACACGAACGCCATCCCGACAGGAAGCGTCGATGTGATCATTCCGCATGGCACGCCCAATGCCCCCGTGATCGACGGCGAAGCCGTCACGGCGAAAACCCTCACTCTCGGAAACTTTTCCGGCCTGGCGAAGCTTGACATCGTCAACGGAGGGACGCTGGCAACCAACGGCGGCATACTTGGCTATGATGCAAGCGCGCAGGGGCTCCTCACCCTGTCGGGTGCAGGCTCCTCGTGGACCGATACATCGAGCCTCCAGATTGGCCAGGCCGGCGAAGCTCTGGTCAAGGTCTCCGCTGGCGGGCTGTTCAAGACCAACAGCGTGAATCTTGGCGTGATCGCTGACTCGTCCGGCGTCGTGGAAGTGGATGGCGCCGGTACGATCTGGAACAACACCAATACCCTTTTCATTGGCAAAGGCGGTTCTGGCGGTGTCGATGTCACCAACGGTGGGCAGGTTACCAGCGGGACAATCCGCATAGCAGACCTCGCGACGAGTACCTATTCAACGCTGACAATCGATGGGGCCGGATCATCGGTAAGCACGAACACCTTGTGGATCGGCATGCAGGGTAACGCCGAAATTAGTGTCACCAATGGCGGCGCGCTCAGCAATGGATATGCAGAGCTTGCCCACGAAGCAGGAGCCGAAGGCTATGTAGCGGTGAAAGGCAGTGGATCGACCTGGAGCAATTCCAACGGCCTGGTCATTGGTAGCGCGGGGCACGGTATTCTCGAGATCACCGACGGTGGCCAGGTATCGAGCACCTATTCTTCACTTGCTGTAGAAGCAGGGTCATTTGCCGAGGTCGGTATATCCGCGACCGGTTCAAAGTGGACCAATTCGCAGAACCTCACTGTCGGTGTTCGAGGTGAAGCTGAACTCAATATCGACGCACGCGGCGTGGTAACCAACCAAGATGGTCGGATTGGCGCCGAAGCTGGCTCGCAAGGCAGAGTTTATGTTCACGGCACCGGGTCGCAATGGACCAACTCCGGTTATCTTTTTGTCGGCATTTCGGGTTCCGGATATCTGGATATTGCCACGGGCGGTTATGTTTCGAGCGATGGCGGATCCATCAGCGGAAGCCAGGACAGCGTGGGCTCCGTCACGGTTGACGGAACAGGCTCGAAGTGGCTCAATTCCGGCAGCACGATCGTCGGTGAGTTCGGCGAAGGCTCGCTCGACATCAGCGGCGGCGGCGAAGTCAGCAACACGATCGGCATGGTCGGGCGCAACACGGCGGCGAAAGGCACGGTGACAGTTCAGGGGGCGGGTTCTCTCTGGTCCAACACTAGCCACCTCTACATCGGCGAATCCGGAACCGGGACCGTGGTCCTCTCGAAGGCAGGCAAGATAACGGTCGGCGGCAATATCATAATCGCCTCCGCACAGGGCAGCACCGGCACATTCATCATCGGTGCGCAAAGCGGAAATCCGGTTGCAGCAGGTTCGCTGACTGCCGGGCGCATTCAGTTCGGCAATGGCGATGGGAAACTCATCTTCAATCACACCGATACGAATTATCTGTTCGACACCAAGATAGAAGGGGCAGGCAAGATTTCGCATCTGGCCGGAACCACCGTTCTGACGGGGGCATCCAGCGCTTTTGCCGGCACCACGAACGTTTCGGGGGGGACGTTGTTGGTCACGGGCTCACTCGGGGGCACGACCGATGTCGGGGCGGGCGGATCGCTCGGCGGCTCCGGCACCTTGTTCGGGCCGGTTTCGGTTTCGGGCACGCTGCTTGGGCAAAGCGGTCAGGTCCTGACGATGAATTCCCTCGTGCTGGACAGCGGCGCGAACATCGACGTCACGCTGGGCGCTCCGTCCGGCACCGGCCTGTTCAAGGTGACCGGAAATCTGACGCTTGACGGCACGCTGAATGTGACCGGTGTGGGCGGCTTCGGAGAGGGTGTCTATCGCATCATCGACTACGGAGGGGCGCTGACCGATAATGGCATGACCATTGGTGCCATGCCATCCGGCACAGATGGTATCGTGCAGACGGCCGTGGCCAATCAGGTCAACCTCCTGGTCGCAGGTGCTCTCGGTGACACACAATTCTGGAACGGCACGGCGACCGTGGCCGATGGCGCGATCCACGGCGGAAGCGGCGTCTGGAGCGCGGGATCGGCCACGAACTGGACCAACGCAAACGGCACGGCCGCATCGGCCTGGGCCGGGAAGTTTGCCGTGTTCCAGAACAATCCCGGGAGCGTGACGGTAGATGCCGCCAGCGGGGGCGTGACGACCGGCGGAATGCAATTTATCGGCCAGGGCTGGGCCGTCACGGGTGACGCGATCACGCTGGCAGGCGACGGCGGCGCAACCACGATCCGCGTCGGCGACGGTTCCTCCGAGGGGGCATCGGGTGTCGCGACCATCGGTTCCGAACTGGCGGGTGCGAGCAGGCTGGTGAAGGACGATCTTGGCACGCTGATCCTGACGGGTTCCAACAGCTACACCGGTGGCACCACGATCAAGGCGGGCACGCTCCAGATCGGCAACGGAGGAACCGCAGGTGCAATCGATGGCGACGTTATCGACAATGCCAATCTGGTGTTCGATCGCTCCGACGTCACGACTTTCGGCGGCACGATTTCCGGTTCGGGCACGGTACGGCTGCTGAACGGCGACCTGACCTTGCTGGGGAACAACAGCTATACCGGCACCACCGGCATCGCGACCGGAGCAACGCTGCGGCTGGGCAATGGCGGCACCGCAGGCGCGCTTGTAGGGCCGGTGTTGAACGACGGCACGCTGGTCTTCAACCGTTCGGACGATGCGGGCTTTGCCGGGGCCATCTCCGGTAGCGGCACACTGCGTCAGCTTGGCACGGGCAAGACCGAGCTGACCGGCGATTCCTCGGCCTTTAGCGGCAAGACATTTGTCGAAAAGGGCACGCTGGCGGTGAACGGGCACCTTGGCGGCACCGTGGATGTGCTGGCCAGCGGCCGCTTGCAGGGCACTGGCACGGTCGGCAGCACGATCGTCCGCGGGACGATTGCGCCGGGTAATTCCATCGGCACCCTGAACGTCGCGGGCGATATCGGCTTCGTCGCCGGGTCGACCTATGAAGTCGAAGTCAATGCTGCGGGAGAGGGAGACAGGATCGTCGCCAGCGGTTCGGCCAGCATCGGCGGCGGCACAGTCGCCGTGCTGGCCGGTATGGGCAACTACAAGCCCCAGACCGACTATACGATCCTGACGGCCGATGGCGGTGTCACTGGTGCCTTTACCGAGGTGACCAGCAATCTCGCCTTCCTCGATCCTTCGCTCCTCTATGATGCGAAGCATGTGATGCTGCGGCTGCGCCGCAACGATATCGCCTTCTCGGATATTGGTCTGACTCCGAACCAGGTGGCGACAGGCGGTGCGACCGAAAAGCTGGGGTGGGATATGCCGATCTTCGATGCGGTGGCGAATCTCACCGCTCCGCAGGCGCAGGAGGCCTTGAACCAACTCTCAGGCGAAATTCATGCCTCGATGCGCGCCGCGATGCTCGAAGATAGCCGCTTCGTGCGTCATGCGGTCTGGGATCGCTTGCGGAGCACGGCGGATGGAGATCCTGGCGGTCTTTGGGGGCAGGCAATCGGCTCTTGGGGGCATATCGGCGGCAACGGCAATGCCGCCCGGCTCGATCGTTCCACCGGGGGCTTCTTGATGGGAATAGATCGGGCCAATGACACGCTGCGTTTCGGCATGGTCGGCGGCTATAGCAAGACAGATATCGACATTGATGCGCGAGGCTCCTCAGGCAAGATCGACAGCTTTCACCTGGCGGCATATGCAGGCGGTGAATGGAGGGCTGTCGCGCTGCGGATCGGTCTGGCTCACAGTTGGCAGAATATCCACACGAACCGAAACGTTGTTTTCCCCGGCTTCAAGGACATCACCCGCGCCAGTTATAACGGCCGTGCTTTCCAGGTGTTTGGCGAACTCGGTTATAGCTTCGATCTCGGCCATACCAAGATCGAGCCCTACACCAGTCTTGCTTATGTGCGCACGCGTTCGAATGCGTTTCACGAGACTGGAGGGGATGCAAAGCTCCTCGGAAACAAGGCTTCTGCGGGCGTTGCTTTCTCTGCGCTTGGCTTGCGTAGTGCAACAACGTTCAGTCTTGGCAAGACCAATGCCACTTTCCGGGTCGGAGCCGGTTGGCGTCATGCCTTCGGGAACAGCGCACCAGTCACGATCATGCGATATAAGGCAGGGGGCGATAGCTTTTCTATTGCCGGCCTGCCGTTGACGCGTGATGTTGCCGCTCTCGATGCTGGTCTTGATATGGCTGTCTCGGGAAGAACCACTATCGGTCTCGCCTACTCCGGGCAGGTCGGAAACGGCCAAACCGATCATATGGTCAAGGCGGGTGTCAGCATCAAGTTTTGAATATGATCGCGCTGTCAGGAGGATTGCGCCCGTTGGTGCTGTGGCAGGGGAAGGGTAGGGGGCGCAATGCCCTGTCCTTGCAAACCAATCGATCCGTTTCGGTTCTGTGGTTGCCGCCCGTAGTGCGAGAAAAATCTTTCCTGATGGATTGTAGATTGAGTTTAAATTTTTGATGTAAAATGTGAAATTCTGGAAGGCTTTGTGGGCAAAAGCGGGACGAGTCTGCGGCTTTGCGCTTTATGACGAAGGCGCTGAAACGCCATGGTCGGGCCGATGCAATCGTTCCGGATGGTCTTCGTTCATATCCTGCGGCGATGAGGGAGCTGGACAATGTCGAGCGTCGGGGGATGGGGCGTTATCTCAGCAATCGCGCTGAGAATTTCCACCTGCCATTCCGGCGGCGAGAACCTGCGATGTGGCGTTTTCGACAGATGAAGTCACTGCAGAAATTCGCTCCGGTCCATGCCTTGCTTCACGAGCATTTCAACGCAGAACGTTATCTTGAGATTCCCCTGAGGCGGCATGGACACCATCGCCGCCACCCCCGCTACCGTTTGACGATCTCCACCCGGCGGTTTTGTGAACGGCCAGCTTCGCCATCGTTCGATGCGACCGGTTTGTCAAAACCGAAGCCGGTTGCGTTCAGCCGGTCCGCGGGCACGCCTTTGCTGGCGAGATAGCTTTTGACCGCTTCTGCGCGCTGTTGTGACAAGGTTTTGTTGAAAGCGCTGGTGCCGATATTATCGGTGTGCCCCTCCAGCGTGATCGCCCAATCGGGTTTGCCGATCAGCAGATTGGCAACCTGATCGAGCAGAGCCTTCGATTCCGGGCGGATTGTCGCCGAATTGAAGTCGAAATTGACCCCGTCCAGCCGTGCCCGGCCGGTGCTTTCCAGTTCGCTGCCCAACTGGGATTGTGCGGCGTTGCCCTTCCAATTCGGAATGGATGGGCAATCGCCGATGTCATCGCTGATCTTTTCACCGGCATAGTACCCGCTGAATAACGAGCCCGGTTCCGCCCCTTCGTCGCGCGTCAGACCGAGAATGTGCTTGTTGCCCTGCGAGAAAGAAAACAGGCCGAGCTGGCGGGTTCTTTCGTTTTCGGACAGGCCATCCTCGGTCAGCAGGGCTTTCAGCATGCGGCCTTCGATGCCCCCCGAAATCACGCCGTTGCGATAGGCGTAGCAGCCGGTCACACGCGATCCTTCCTGCTTGAGGTGCACCGGCCCCCAGCCGCTGAATCCTTCGTATGTGCCGCTGATATCGGCAAGGGCCGCGTCGTGGGTCAGCTGGGTGCCATATCCGCGAAATTCCACCATGCCGACGTATTCGTCGCCATAATTGGCGTTTATCGTCAGACGAACCCAGCGGCCGGGCACTTTGGCCTGCGTGGGGAAGCTCTGGTCGTTTGCGGCCATTTTCAGATCGGTTGACAGGATGGGTTGATAGCCGCCGGTCATCGACGTGTCGGACATTTCGACCAGAACCGTTTTTGGCGATTTTTCCGGGCGACTGACCCCTGCGCTATCGAAAACCAGCCGGTCCAGCGTGGTGCGCTCCGGCAATTCGAACACGATGACTGCGGGCTTCGCGGCGCTGGCGGTCCAGTCGTTGCCAAGGGATTCATCGATCAGATTGATCGGATCGTAGGCCATCATGAAGAGGCCCTTGTTGTCTTCCGGTTTGTCGACAATCTGGGTGCCCGCAGCGAAGGCGAGGAGATTGACCGGCGGCGGTGCAGCCGCGCCGTTGGCTGGCGTTTGCGATGCCGGGGAGGCCGTTTCTCCGGCGGCTGCCGATTGGTGGGGCTCTTTGCATGCGGAAAGAGACAGGGCCATCGTCATGATGAGAAACGCCAACGGATTTCGCACGGAATGCCTCCCCCTGTTGTTCGCATGATGGTGCATGCCGATTTGATAATTTACAAGTATTAGATGGCTTAGTAACTTCTACTGGATATAGTATCCCGATGTATTCCAAGTGATGCATCCGTTGTTTCGGCACTAAGATTAACGGGGGTGGGTATGACGAAATTTGGGCTGTTCTCGACAGCTTTGGTTGTTCTGGCCGTGGGTCTGAGCGGGTGCGGGGAAGCGTCGAAGACAGAAAACGGCGGCGCGCAATCGGCTGCAAAAAGCGGGGGTGCGCCGGCTGGCTGGAATGCCACGGATGCCTGTTCCATTCTGGATAAGGCGGCGGTCGGGGCGGCGCTGGGGCAGGACGTGAAAGAGACGCAACTGGGCCTCGTGCATGAAGCGGGCACCGCCGATGCGGCAACATCGGAATGCAGCTATATCGGGGCGGATGGTTCTACCGTGGCCACCGCGATGACCCGTTGGTCACCGATCAACGACAACAATCAGGCTTCGATCGATGCCGCTCGCAATGCTGCTGCCTATGCCTTGAAGGCGTTCAGCGATAAGAAGGTCGAAGACATCCCCGCATTGGGCAAGGCGGCGTTTATCGTTCCGGGAATCAACGCTTTGACCGTTTTCATCGATGACGCGCGGATGATCAATGTGACGGTGCAAAAGGTGCCCGATGGTGGTTCGGGCAAGGATATCGCGGTCGCGCTGGCGAAGAAGGCCGGGGCCTGATTGGGGCCAACCTGATCTAGGGCAGGGAGGCGGTATGATGATACAGATACCCGGTCGGCTTGTGCGGTGGATTTTCGCCCTGCTGGCCGGTGCATGCATGCCGTTGACCGCGGCAGGCGCGGCGTCCCCCGCAACCGCCACGATTGCGGGGGGGCCGGATGGGCAGGTCGTATTTACCACGCCCTCGAACAATATTGGATGCACGTTCACGCCCGCTGGCGGAACCGCTGTCTATACGCCACGTGATGGCGGCCCGGAACTGGTGTGCGAACGTGTGGCCCCACACTATGTCACGGTCATCATGGGGCCTAGAGGTGCGGTGAAGCGGGTCGACAATCCGGGGGAGCAGGGCTGCTGTTCGCTGGATCGTGTGCTGGCCTACGGACAGGCATGGTCCGGTGGGCCTTTCACCTGCCAGTCGCGCCCAACGGGTCTGACCTGCCGCCGCAAGGATGGGAGCGGCTTTTCGCTCAGCCGGGCTGCAATCAAGGTTTTCTGACTCCCAACTCTCGGCTTAGGTGTTTAGTCTTGGCGTTTGATGGTGCGGCTTTAGCCCAGGCTGAAGCGCTTTGTCTGAGCTCCGAGGCTGTTGAGAGAGGGGAATATCTTGAGCGAGATCCGGACGGCCTTCCCGGCAAACGATGTACCCGTTTCGATGGATTGCCTGACGGTGCTTGATGTCGATCCGGCCGAGATGATTCGTGCTGCGGCACGGGCAGGTTTCGGTGCGGTAAGTTTGTGGGTTCAGGCCCCAATCCTTCCGGGCGGAAAGCTGGTTACTCGTGAAAATGCGCGGGATGTTCGGCAGGCGCTGGTGGAAACCGGCCTGAAGGTGGGGAATCTCGAAGTGTTCAATCTGAACACGGGCGACCCGGTCGCCGCATTCGAGCCTGCGCTGGCATTGGGGGCGGAACTGGGAGCGGGGACTGCGACAGCCATCGATTATGGCCCTGACCGCTCCGATATCGTGGAACGCTTCGCACAGTTCCATGAGCTTGCCGCGCGCCATGGCATCGGCGCGCTGATCGAACCGGTCTGGCAGGCTCGCATCAGGACGGTGAGGGATGCCGTTGCCGTTATCGAGGCGGCGGGAGTCGATGCAGGTGTGGTGCTGGATTGCCTGCATTTCGTTCGTGCAGGCGCGGATATGGGGGAATTGGCCGCGCATGCCCACCATATCGCTTATGTTCAGCTCTGCGACGGACCAGCCACGATCGCACCGGAACAGATTGGCGAGGAAGCGATGGCTGAGCGGCTTTATCCCGGTGAGGGCGATTTCCCCTTGATGGATATTTTGCAGCACATTCCCCAAGGGACGCCGATGGGAGTGGAGGTTCCGAGCCGTTCCCGCACTGCACGGGGCATGGCGCTTGATGAGCGCCTTGGCAGTTTGACGGAAGCTGCCGCCGCGCTGTTGCAGATGCGAGCTGTGGGAAAGGAGAATTGATCCATGTTGATGGCGAATAAGGTGGGCGTCATTACCGGTGCCACGAACGGTATTGGCCGCGCTTGTGTGGAACTGTTCGTGGCTGAAGGCGCGACGGTCATTGCCCTGGATCTGGTGGAACCCGATGTCCCTGTCGAAGGCGTTGCCGCCTTCCTTAAAGCGGATGTTTCAAGTCCTG
>CAYXMY010000029.1:0-27309 GCA_964466155.1 uncultured Caenibius sp.
GCGAACCCGATTTCCCCACGCCGCCGCATGTGATCGCAGCCGCCAAGCAGGCGCTCGATGACGGGCAGACGCGGTACACCCCGGTCGCGGGCACCGCGCGCCTGCGCGAAGCGGCAGCGCTGCATTTCCGGCGCGATCTTGGCATCGCCACCGAAGCGGAACAGGTGATCGTCTGCAATGGCGGCAAGCAGGCGATCTTCAACGCCCTGCTCGCCACGATCAGCGCGGGCGAGGAAGTGATCGTGCCGGTGCCATGGTGGGTCAGCTATCCGCAGATCGTCCGCTTCGCGGGCGGCAAGGCGGTGCCGCTGATCACGCACGCGCGCGACAATTTCCGGTTCGATGCAGCCGATCTCGAAGCGCTGATCACGCCGTCGACCCAATGGCTGCTGCTGAACAGCCCCGGCAACCCCACCGGCGCGGTCTATCCCGCCGAAATGCTGCACGCGCTGGCCGCCGTGCTGCGCCGCCATCCGCAAGTGATGGTGCTGTCCGACGATATCTATGCGCCGCTCAACTACACCGGTGCGCCGCATGCCACGCTGGCCGCGCTGTGCCCCGATCTGGCCGACCGGATCTGCACCGTCTCGGGCGTTTCCAAGAGCCACGCGATGACCGGTTTCCGCATCGGCGTCGCCACCGGGCCGCAATGGCTGATCGACGGGATGGTGCGGCTGCAATCCAATTCCACTGGCAATCCCTGCTCGATCAGCCAGGCAGCGGCAGTGGCGGCGTTCGAAGGGCCGCAGGATTTCCTCGCCGACTGGCGCGAACGGTTCCGCACCCGGCGCGACAAGGTGGTGGCTGCGATCAACGCGGTGCCGGGCCTTTCCACCCCCACGCCCGATGGCGCGTTCTACTGCTATATCGACGCCGCGCCACTGATGGAACGGTTCGGCGATGACGGGAAACTGGCACTGCATCTGCTCGATCACGGGGTCGCCGTTGTCGCCGCCTCGGCCTTCGGCGGGAAGGACGGCTTCCGCATCAGCTTCGCCGCCGACGATGCCGTGCTGGACGAAGCCTTGGCCCGAATCGCCGCGGCGCTGGCATGAGCGGCCCCATGGACCTGATGTCTCGCATCCTGTTCGAAGACGGCGAAGCGCTGGTGATCGACAAGCCCGGTGGCCTCCCTATCGAGCGCCCCCGCAAGGGCGGCCCCAGTTTGGAAGATCATCTCGAAACGCTGAAGCTCGGTTTCCAGCGCCCGCCAGTGGCCGCGCACCGGATCGATACCGACACGTCCGGCTGCCTGCTCTTGGCCCGCAATCCGCGCGCGCTGAAACGCTTTGCCGCCGCCTTCGAAGCGCGGCAGGTGGAAAAGGTCTATATCGGCCTCGTCGCGGGTGAAGTGGCGGAAGAGGAAGGGACGATCGAATTATCCCTGTCCAAGATCAGTTCGGCCAGCGGCGGCTGGAAAATGATCCCGGCGAAGAAGGGCAAGCCTTCCGTCACCCACTGGCGGCGGCTGTCCGTGCACCGGGGGCTGACGGCCATCGAATTTCGCCCGCTGACAGGCCGCACGCACCAGATTCGCGTCCATGCGGCGGCGGGTCTTGGCCACGCGCTACTGGGCGATCCGGTCTATGGACGGGCCGATCCGCGCGCCGGCCGCACCATGCTCCACGCCCATGCGCTGTCGCTCCCCCGCGATGGCAAGCCGCCCATCGCCGCCGTGGCGCCCCTGCCCGCCGATTTCCTCGCGCTGGGAATCGCGCTGGACGGGGCCAACACCCAGGCATGAGGCCGGCGTGAGCCCGATGTGAGCGAGAACAGCGCCGTATCCCGCGCGCTGGCGCTGGCGGAAGAAAGCTTCATCGCCTCGTCCGGCCCCGGCGGACAGAACGTCAACAAAGTGGCCACCGCCGTGCAATTGCGGCTGGACGTTTTCGCCCTGCGCCTGCCGCCGCCGGTGTTCCACCGGCTGAAGGCTCTCGCAGGCAGCAGGATGACCGCCAGGGGCGAAATCGTGCTGACCGCGCGCACCCACCGCACGCAGGACGCGAATCGGGCCGAAGCCAGGGCGCGCCTGGCCGATCTGATCGCCAAGGCGGAAACCGCGCCTGCCAAGCGCAAGAAGTCGCAATTGAACCGCGTGGGCAAGCAGAAGCGGCTCGACGGCAAGAAAATCCGCGGCACGGTGAAGGCCAATCGCGGCAAGGTGGACTGGTAGCGCCCGCTCCGCTTGACTTTTGCCCCGGCCTGCCGCAATGGCCCGGCCCTGTAGGGGCGGTGCCGCGTGCGCCGCTTTCGTATTTTTTCGGCCATAGACCGGCCTCACAGGAATTTAGGAATACGCCATGGCGAAGCCCGCAACCGTCAAGATCAAGCTGGTCTCCACCGCCGACACCGGCTTCTTCTACGTGACCAAGAAAAATCCGCGCAACATCACGGAAAAGCTCAGCTTCCGTAAGTACGATCCGGTTGCGCGCAAGCACGTGGAATTCAAGGAAGCCAAGATCAAGTAAGAGCCCTTCACAGGGTTCACACCAAGTTCAAGCCCGCTACATTAGCGCTTCCCCGCATCCGTAGCGCAAAGGGCATGAACGACTTGATGACGTCTTCGAAAAAACCGATTCGCTGGGCCATGGCGGCATGCGTCGCCATGGCTATTCCTGTTGCCGCGTTCGTTGCACCGGCTGTCTCCGCGCAGGATGCACAGAACGCCGAAGTGGATCGCGCGGTGGCAGCCTTGCGCGCCATTTCCACCATGCGCGCCGATTTCGTCCAGACCGACCGCAACGGGCAGAGCATTTCCGGCGTGCTGACGCTGAAGCGCCCCGGCAAGATTCGTTTCGAATACGAAAAGAGCGTGCCGATGCTGATCGTCGGCGATGGCAAGGCGCTCACCGTGGTCGATTACGAGGTCAAGCAGGTGCAGCGCTGGCCGATCAAGAACAGCCCGCTGGGGGCATTGCTCGATCCCAATCGCGATGTCGCCCGGTTCGGCAAGCTGATCGCCACCGGCAATCCCGATGTCACCAGCATCGAAGTGCGCGATGCCAAGCATCCCGAATATGGCCGGATCACGCTGGTGTTCGTCCGCAATGCCAGCGCGCCCGGCGGGATGGAACTGGTCAGTTGGGTCGCGCTCGATTCGCAGAGCAAGCGCACCACCATCCGGCTGTCGAATCAACGGTACGGCGTGGCCGTGGCTGACAATATTTTCACCTATCGCGACCCCCGTCCGGCAGGTCGTCGCACGCCATAACCGGATCAACGCGGGAACGTGCGGGCGGAGCGGCAAAATGAATCGCCCCGTTCATTGAAGAGCAAGCCACGCTCCCCTATCTATCTCCTTGCAAGGCGGATCGAGGCGGGTTTCCCCCCTGTTGCCCTGGCCTCTTCCCCAAGGCCGCCTTGTCAGCGTGACGAACGCTCGAACGAACCCTCGCCCCTATTTGCCCCCGGGGCGAGGGTTTATCGTTTCCTTCACATACCCAACGGATCGCGCATCGTTGCAAGCCGCGCGCGCCTCCCGGCGCTTTTTCGCAAAACCGGTTCCCACTTTTGCGTGCGATGCTCTAAAGCCCGCCCATGGTCACGATTGCCACTTGGAATATCAATTCGGTCCGGCTCCGGATCGATCAGGTCGAACGCTTCCTCACGGAACAGGCGCCCGATGTGCTGTGCCTGCAGGAAATCAAGGTGGCGGAGCATCTGTTCCCGCACGAAACCTTTGAGAAGCTGGGCTACACCCACCGCGCCGTGCATGGGCAGAAAGGCTATCACGGCGTCGCGACGGTGAGCCGCATTCCCCTGCGCGAATATTCGCGGCACGATTGGCAGGACAATGGCGAAGCCCGCCATGTCGGCGTCGAACTGCTCGGCCCGGGGCAGGGCGTGCTGCTGGAAAACGTCTATATCCCCGCGGGCGGAGACGTGCCCGACCGGACGCTGAACCCCAAGTTCGGCCAGAAGCTCGATTTTCTCGAACGGATGACGCGCTGGTCCGATACGCTCGACCGGCCGACCATCCTGACGGGCGATTTCAACATCGCCCCGCTGGAATGCGACGTTTACAGCCACAAGGCATTGCTGAAAGTCGTCAGCCACACGCCGGTGGAAGTGGAAACGCTGGGTCGCCTTGCCGATGCGCATGGCTGGGTCGATCTTGGGCGCAAGCATATCCCCGCACCCGAACGCAATTACACCTGGTGGAGCTATCGTTCCTACTGGCGGCAGAAGGATCAGGGCCGCAGGCTGGACCATATGTGGGCCTCCCCCGATCTCGCCGCGCAATCCACCACGCACCGCTTCGTGGAAGATACGCGCCGCTGGGATCAACCGAGCGACCATGTGCCGCTAATCACGGAATTTTCGCTGTGAACCCAACGCCCGCTGGCGAAGACAGGGGGCCGAGCGCATCGCGCCGGGTGGCGCAGGCGATCGACGCCTTGCGCCACGGCTGGCCGCTGGCCATGGCCGGCGGGCCGGTGCTGCTGCCCGTGGAAACCGCCATCGCCAGCGGGGCGCAATCCGCTGACATGCTGATTTCCGCCGCACGCGCGGCCACGCTCAAACTAGCCAACCAGCGCGAAGCGGCGGAACCGCATGCCCCGGTGCTGATTCGCGGGGCGGAACCGTTCACCCTGGCCACGGCGCGCCCCATCGCCGATCCCGCGCTCGATCTCAGTAATCCGCTCAAAGGGCCGTTCCTTGCCGAACCGCTCGACTGGCGCACCACCGCCACCGCCGCGATGGAACTTGCGCGGCTGGCCGGCGTGCTGCCCGCCTTCATGGTCGATCCGGCGGGCGCGGGCGAAGCGCAAGCCGTCAGCGCGAGCGATCTCGCGGCGTGGAAGGACATGGCGCATCTCACCATCGCCACCCGCGCACGCCTGCCGGTGGCGGCGTGCGACAGCGCCGAAATCGTCGCCTTCCGCAGCGCGGACGATCTGCGCGAGCATGTGGCGCTGATTATCGGCCGCCAATCGGGCGACCGGGCGCCGCTGGTCCGGCTCCACTCCGAATGTCTGACGGGCGATATCCTCGGCAGCCTCAAATGCGATTGCGGCCCGCAACTCGATGCCGCGCTACGCGCAATGGCGGAAGAGGCGGAGCAGGGCGGTTGGGGCGTACTGCTCTATCTACGGCAGGAAGGGCGCGGGATCGGCCTGATCAACAAGCTGCGCGCCTATCGCCTGCAGGATCAAGGCTTCGATACGGTGGACGCCAATCGCCGCCTGGGCCTGCCCGATGAGGCGCGCGATTTCCCTGTCGCGGCCCGCATGCTCGCCCTCCTGGGCGTTCCCGCGATCCGGCTGATGACCAACAATCCGGCCAAGGTGGAAGCGCTCGCCGCCGAAGGGGTGACAATTGCCGAACGCGTCCCCCATCAGTTACCGCCCAACCCACACAATGCCCGCTATCTGGCAACCAAGCGGGACCGGTCGGGGCATCTGCTGAAATGAACACAATCATCATACGGCCCGAACGGCCCGGCGACGATGCGGCGATTGCCGCGCTGACGGCGGAGGCTTTCCGCGATGCGCCCCATAGCGACGGATCGGAAGCCGCGATCGTCGCCCGCCTGCGCGCCGATGGCGATCTGGCGCTGTCGCTGGTGGCCGAAGCGGGCGGCGCACTGACCGGTCATATCGCGTTCTCCCCCGTATGCATCGGCGGCAATAGCGCATCAGGCTGGTATGGCCTCGGCCCGGTGTCAGTCGTTCCCGCCCGGCAGGGCGAAGGGATCGGCGGGGCGCTGATCGCCGAAGGCTTTGCCCGCTTGCAGGCCATGGGCGCGAAGGGCTGCGTGGTGCTGGGCGATCCGGCCTATTATGGCCGCTTCGGCTTCGCGCACGATCCGCAGCTTATCTACCCCGGCCCGCCGCCGGAATATTTCCAGCGAATCGTGTTCGCCGGAGAGCCACCGGCGGGCGAAGTGCGCTACGCCGCCGCATTCGGATAATCTCCCAACCGCGCCATAACCCCTCAATCCGGGCAGCAGAGTGCGCCTCTATTTTCCTGCACAGGCGCAATCAGCGTTTTTCGAAGCGCCTGATGCCCGGCCCCAGGGTGTTCTGCCCGATCTCCAGCCGGTTGCCTGACCAGTCGGCGACAAAGACCGTGCTCCACGGGACCTTCGGGGCAAGGCGGGCATCGTTCCCGGCGATGACCAGCCCATCGGCGCTGTTCTTACGCTCTTCCGCGGCCACCGCGATGAGCGCGGAATGGTTTTCGTGATCCGGGCCTTGCACGAACCAGTTGTTGACGATCTGCCCGGTTGAGCCGGACGGCAGATCGATCATGTAATTGCTGCCCCGCCCCTGCGAATCGTCGAAGCTGTTGCCCGCGATCTCCACCTTGACCGAGCGGCTCTTGAGATAGTGGCCACCGGCTCCGCGTTCGAACCGGCTGCGCGTCACCCGAAGCAAGCCATAGTCACCGACGTAGATCCCATGCGCACAGCCGCCCGAATAGGCGCAAGTGCCGAGATTGGTGAAAGTCGAACGATCCACCACGATCCGGCCATTGCGATCCGCGCCGGTGAGGATGCCTTCCTGGCTATCCTTGAACCAGCTCTGCGCGACGGTGAGATTGCCCTTTTCCAGCCGGATGCCCGCGCCGTTGCCATCGGACGATTCCATGTTCTGGAACGTGATGCCGGAAACGGAAGCGTTATAGCCGCGCAGCACCAGCGCCGCCTTGTCCTCGCACACGGCGTGGTCGAAAACCGTCTTCCCCGGCTGCGTGGCAAGATAGGTGACATCGCCCTGCGTCTGCACCGCGCAATCGGCGTAGCGGCCCGGCGCAATCGCAATCGTACCCTTGCCGCCGCCAATCGCGTCCACCGCATCCTGCAGCCGGTCAAACCCCCGCCCCGTTTCCTTGACCGTGTAGGGGCTGCCGCGCGTCTGCGCGATCAGGCTCTGGACGGGCAGCGCGGCAAGCGACACCGCGGCCAGCAACGGGACCAGCACCGCCGCGCGGGGCGCAGCCGGGCAATGCGAACGGGGGGTATGGTCAGGCTTCGTCATGGCATGACGCTATCACGCAAACCTCGCCAGGTGCGGTTCTATTCGGGGGGCCGCCCCACAACGGCACATTCCGCATCGTCGCCCATGGAGCCGCATACGGCGGCAGGCCGTTTGATCACGATCAATTTGTCTGGCGGATATCCGCCCTATGCCTTGACCTGTCAGGAGAGGCGCATGATTCCCACACGATACGATTATTACCGCCGCCGCGCGCGCGAACATCGCAATCTGGCCCAGGATGCCGCCAGCACCGAACAACGCGCGATGCACGAAAAACTGGTCAGCGCTTACGGCGAACTGGCCCGCAAATACCGCACCCGGCAGACGCTCAGCCTCAGAATCTAGAGCGAGCCCGCCTCAGTCGAGATTCGGCCTCAGCCAGCGTTCCGCCGCCGCGACATCGATGCCGCGCCGCCCGGCATAGTCTTCCAACTGATCGCGCCCGATTCGCGCCACGCCGAAATACTGGCTTTCGGGATGGCCAAAATAGAAGCCCGAGACGGCCGAAGTCGGCAACATCGCCTGGCTTTCGGTCAGCGTGATCCCGGCATTGGCCCCGGCATCCAAGAGATCGAACAGGATCGGCTTGAGGCTGTGATCGGGGCAGGCGGGATAGCCCGGCGCGGGGCGGATGCCGCGATATTCCTCGCGAATCAGCGCTTCGTTGGTGAGCTGCTCGCCCGGCGCGTAGCCCCACAGCGTGGTGCGGACATGCTGATGCAGCCGCTCCGCGAACGCTTCGGCGAACCGGTCAGCCAGCGCTTTCAGCAGGATATCCGAATAGTCGTCATGGTTTTCCTTGAAGCGGGCCAGATGCGGCTCAATCCCGTGGATGCCCACGGCGAACCCGCCCAGCCAGTCGCCCGCTGGATCGATGAAATCGGCCAGGCAGAAATTGGCCCGGCCCCGGCTCTTGGGGAACTGCTGGCGCAGGAACGGCAGGCGCACGTCCGGGTCGGTGAGCACCACATCGTCCCCGTCCCGGCGGCAGGGCCAGAACGCAGCGACACCGCGTGCGGTCAGCCACTTTTCATCGACGATACGAGCAAGCATCGCCTGCGCATCGGCATAAAGGCCGCGCGCGCTTTCGCCCACCACTTCGTCATCGAGGATCGAAGGGTACGTCCCCGCCAATTCCCAGGCGCGGAAGAACGGCGTCCAGTCGAAGCATTCGACCAGATCGGTGAGGTCCCAATCGTCGAACCGATGCAGCCCCGGCTGCGCGGGCGCGGCAGGCTTGTCGGCAAAATCGGGGGCGAAAGCGTTGGCCCGCGCTTCGGCCAGCGTGAGCAGTTTGGTCTGCCCCTTGCCTTCCCGCGCTTCGCGAATCTTCGTATATTCCACCGCCGTGCTTTCGACGAACCCATCGCGCTGGGTGTCGGAGAGAAGCTGTGAGGCCACACCCACCGCGCGGCTGGCGTCGAGCACATGGATCACCGGCCCGGTGTAGGCCGGGGCGATCCGTAGCGCGGTGTGGACCTTGCTGGTGGTCGCCCCGCCGATCAGCAGCGGGATATCCATCCCGGCGCGCTGCATTTCCTCGCCCACGGTCACCATCTCATCGAGCGACGGGGTGATGAGGCCGGACAGACCGATGATATCGGCATCGTTCTCGTTCGCGGCGTCGAGGATCGTGGACCACGGCACCATGACCCCCAGATCGATCACTTCGTAGCCGTTGCACTGCAGCACCACGCCGACGATATTCTTGCCGATATCGTGCACGTCGCCCTTCACGGTCGCCATGATAATCCGGCCCTTGGCCTTGGCGCCTGCTTCCTTTTCCGCTTCGATGAAGGGGATCAGGTGGGCCACCGCCTTCTTCATCACGCGCGCGGATTTGACGACTTGCGGCAGGAACATCTTCCCGCTGCCGAACAGATCGCCCACCGTGTTCATCCCGCCCATCAGCGGGCCTTCGATCACTTCGATGGGGCGGCCGCCCCTGGCCGCGATGTCCAGCCGCGCTTCTTCGGTATCGTCGACGATGTAGAGGTCGATGCCCTTGACCAGCGCATGCTCCAGCCGCCGCACCACGTCCCAGCCGCGCCATTCCTCGGCCGCCTTTTCGGCGCCTTTGTCCTGCCCCTTGTAACTTTCGGCGAGTTCGATCAGCCGCTCGGTCGCCGTCTGCTCGCCTTCGGGCACATCCTGATTGCGATTGAGGATGACGTCCTCGCATGCCTCGCGCAGCACCGGATCGATCTGGTCATAGATATCGAGCTGACCGGCATTGACGATGGCCATGTCGAGCCCGGCGGGAATGGCATAATAGAGGAATACCGAGTGCATCGCCCGGCGCACCGGCTCATTCCCGCGGAAGCTGAACGAAAGGTTCGACAACCCGCCGGAGAAATGGACATGCGGGCAGGCCACGCGGATTTCCTTCACCGCCTCGATGAAGTCCACGCCGTAATTGTTATGCTCCTCGATCCCCGTCGCCACGGCGAAGACGTTGGGATCGAAGATGATATCCTCGGGCGGGAAACCGATGCCCGTCAGCAGCTTGTAGGCCCGGCTGCAGATCTCGACCTTGCGTTCCTTGGTATCGGCCTGCCCCGTCTCGTCGAACGCCATGACCACCACCGCCGCGCCGTAAGCCATGCATTTGCGCGCCTGTTCAAGGAACGGCCCTTCGCCTTCCTTCATGCTGATCGAGTTCACGATCGGCTTGCCCGAAACGCACTTCAGCCCTTCTTCGATCACGGTCCACTTGGAACTGTCGATCATCACCGGCACGCGGGCGATGTCTGGTTCCGCCGCGATCAGCTTGAGGAACGTGGTCATCGCCTCGACCGCGTCGAGCAGCCCTTCGTCCATGTTGACGTCGATGATCTGCGCACCGTTTTCGACCTGCTGGCGGGCGACTTCCACCGCCGCCGCATAGTCGCCTGCCATGATCAGCTTCTTGAACTTGGCCGATCCGGTGACGTTGGTGCGCTCGCCGATATTGACGAAGCGGGAGGAAGCAGAAGTCGAGGACATGGTTTTCTCGTTTGGATCGGCGCTGGTATAACGCAGGCAGAAGGACAAGGCGGCGGTTCAGGCCACCATGGTGAAGGGTTCGAGCCCGGCAAGGCGGGTCTTGATCGCGGCTTGCGGCACCGCGCGGCCCGCTTGCCCCGCCACCATCTTCGCAATGGCGCCGATATGAGCAGGCGTGGTGCCGCAGCAGCCGCCAACCATATTGACCAGCCCTTCACTCACCCATTCGCGGATCAGGTCCGCAGTGCGTTCGGGCAGTTCGTCATACTGGCCGAGTTCGTTGGGCAGGCCCGCGTTGGGATAGGCCAGGATCAGCGCATCGCAATCCCTGGCCAGTTCCGTCAGATAGGGCCGCATCTTATCCGCCCCGAAAGCGCAATTGATGCCAATGGTCAGCGGCTTCAGATGGCGCAAGGCATACCAGAACGCGGTGACGGTGTGACCGGACAGGTTACGCCCGCTCATATCGGTGATGGTGAAGCTCATCATCAGCGGCACTTCGCGCCCGGCGGCTTCCGCCGCTTCTTTCGCGGCAAGCCCGGCGACCTTGGCATTCAGTGTATCGAAGCAGGTTTCCACCAGCAGGAAATCCACCCCGCCTTCGATCAGCGCATCGCACTGTTCGCGGTAAGTCGCCTTCAAATCGTCGAACGTCACTTCGCGGAAACCGGGATCGTTCACATCGGGAGACAGCGAAAGCGTCTTGTTCGTCGGCCCGATGGAGCCGGTGACGAAGCGGCGCTTGCCATCCTTTGCCGTGGCCGCATCGCATGCCTCGCGCGCCAGCCTTGCAGCGGCGATGTTGATTTCGCGCACAAGATGTTCGCAACCGTAATCGGCCATGGCGATCTGCGTGGAACTGAAGGTGTTCGTCTCGATCATGTCCGCCCCCGCCTCGCAATAGGCGGCGTGGATCGCGCCGATCACATCGGGCCGGGTGAGGCACAACAGATCGTTGTTGCCCTTCTGATCCTTCACCAGATCGAGATCGCCGCGATAGTCCGCTTCGGTCAGGCCGTATTTCTGGATCGCGGTGCCATAGCCGCCATCGAATACGAGCATACGTTCCGCCGCCGCGGCGCGAAACGCCTGTTCGGCACCGGCTTTCTGGGCAGTGGTCATGCGGCATTCTCCTGTGCGGCCGGAACCGGGGCGGGCCTCAGGCCCAGAAGCTGGCAAATGGCGTAGGCCTGTTCCGCCCGGTTGAGCGTGTAAAAATGGAAATCGCGCACCCCGCCCGCGTAGAGGCGGCGGCACTGTTCGGCGGCGACCACCGCCGAAACCAGCGCGCGCGGGCCGGGGCGATTGTCCAGCCCGGCGAACATCGCTTCCATCCAGGTGGGAATTTCGGTGTTGGCCGACATCCGGCGGATCGCGTCGAAATTGGTCACCGGCATGATGCCCGGCAAGATCGGCGCACTGATCCCCGCCGCCAGCGCCTTGTCGAGGAAGCGGAAATAGGCGTCGTTTTCAAAAAAGAACTGCGTAATCGCGCGGGTCGCCCCGGCATCGAGCTTGCGCTTGAGATTGTCGAGATCGGCCTCGGCGCTCAGCGCTTCGGGATGCATTTCGGGATAAGCGGCGACGGAAATCTCGAAATCGTGGCGCCCGCGCAGACCGGCAACGAGATCCGCCGCGCCGGTATAACCTTGCGGATGGGGCACGAAGCGCCCGCCATCGCCCGGCGGCGGATCGCCGCGCAGGGCAACGATATGGCGCACGCCCGCATCCCAGTATTGATCGGCGATTTCGGCAATCTCGTCCTTGCTGGCGGCAACGCAGGTGAGATGCGCGGCGGGCACGAGATCGGTTTCCTCCACGATCCGGCTGACCGTGGCATGCGTGCGTTCGCGCGTCGATCCGCCCGCGCCGTAGGTCACCGAAACGAAGCTCGGGTTGAGCGGGGCCAGTTGGGTGATCGCGTCCCACAACTGCGCTTCCATCTTCTCGCTCTTGGGCGGGAAGAATTCGAAAGACACAGCGATATCGCCCGGCAGATCGGCGAACAGCGGCGTGTCGAGCGGCCGGCCGGCTTCGGAAGGCGGATTGCGAGAGGACATGGGAACAGCGTCTTTCAGTGGATCGAACGATTATAGGGACAAAGAGGGCATTTGGGCAGGACTGGCGGCTGGCTGCATCGCCGATGCCGATAGCTCACTGCGCACGGCAGTCCAGACCTTGATTGCAAGATCGCCGCCATCGAGCGTGCGCGGCGGATATGGCGTGAAGCCCGCCGCCGCCAGCATGTCAGCCATCGCCTCGTCCGCGAAGCCCAGCCGCGCGTGGGCATGGGTATCGCGCAATTCTTCCCGCCCGTGCGGCGCGAGATCGACGATGGCAATGCGCCCGTCGGCACGCATCACCCGCGCGGCTTCGCCCAGGGCGCGCTCCGGCATCTGGGCATAGTGCAGCACCTGATGCAGCGTGATCGTGTCGAACGCGGCATCGGCAAAGGGAAGCGCGGTGAAATCGCCCTGCACCAGTTCCACCCGCTCCGGCGGGAAATCCTGCAGCCGCGCCCGCGCCAGCGCGAGCATGTCGGGGCTGCGGTCCAACGCGGTGACATGCGCCGCGCGGCGGAACAGCACTTCGGCGATCCGCCCGGTGCCGGTGCCGATATCGAGCAACGCGCCGAGATCGCCGTCCAGCGCATCGCACAATTCCCGCTCCACTTGCGCCGGATCGCACAGGAGCCCCCGCAACTGGTCCCATTCCGCCGCATGCGCGGCAAAATATTCGGCCGCGCGGGCCGAACGGGCGGCGCGAATGGCCGACAGCCGCGCGCGATCGGCTGTGCATTGCGCGGCAAAGGCATCGTCTTCCTGCTCCGCCGCCGCCAGAAACGTGTCCACGGCCTGCGCGAGCGCGCTTTCACCCGGTTGCCCCTTGCCCGCGGCCAGGCGGCTGCGGACATAGACCCAGCTTCCTTCGCGCCGCCGTTGGGCCAGGCCCGCATCGCACAGGATTTTCACATGGCGCGAAATGCGGGGCTGGCTTTGCGCCAGAACCTGCACGATCTCCCCCACCGCCAGTTCCATGCTGGCGAGCAGGCGCATGATCCGCAGACGGCTGGGATCGGAAAGCGCACGGAGGAGCGACTCAATCTGCATTTGCATTTCTATATAAAGATGTCTTTATATCTTCAAGTCAAATCGAGCCGAAGCGGCCATGCGCCATTTGGTTTGCGCGATCCGGATTGCTGCATTAACATTTTGCCCTACGCCGCCGATGCGGCCCGTGATCGCCACTGAAGAGGGATATTCATGAAGAAGATCGTTTATGCCGCGCTTGCATCCGCCACGGTGCTCGCTCTTTCCGCATGCGGCAGCTCGGACAAAGCCTCAGAAGACGCGCAAGCCGATACGGTCGAAATGCCGGCTGACGAAGCGATGAGCAACAACGTGCAGGAACCGGCGCCTGACGCCAATGCCGCGAGCGACGCGGCCGCCCCGCAGCAACCCGCCGCAGCCGACAAGAAAGCGGATGAAACCGCCGACGCCTCGGAAACGGATGCAACCGAAGCCGCCGGCGCCGCTGCTGCCGCTGCCGCAGCAGATGCCGCCGCCGCCAGCGCTGCTTCCGCCGCGAAATAAGCGCGAACAGTCCACTGCGGCCTGCAAGAGCGCGCGGCGCGCGCCATCGCATGCCAATAGACAAGGAGCGGGTGCCCCCTTCGGGCGCCCGCTTTTTTTGCCACCCGTTTGCGCTATGGTGACGCCATGCAACGCTTCCGCGCCCTTCCCGCTTTTGCCTTTATGCTCCTGACCGCCACACTGGTGGCCGGGTGCAGCAAGTCGGATAACGATCCCGGCCCCGGCGGGGTCAGCATCGGGGAGGCGCGGGCTCTGGACGAAGCGGCCGAAATGATCGAGAGTCGCCGCCCACCCGCAGATCGGAACCTTTCAGCCGATCAGCCCGCTACGATACAGCAAGATTCAGGCAAAAAAGCGCAATAAAAGCTGAAGGGTGGGCGAAGTTCGGCACTCACTTCTGCACGAACCTGCGTTGTGCGGCGCGTACCGTGCGTCAGTGAACCGCCCGGGTGCTGGCCACATGGAACACCGCCAAGGCGATGCAGGCAGTGAAGAACGACAGGAACAGCGTCGCCATGCCATACATGCCGAGCAACGGATTTGCCCCGCCGATCATCGGGCAGATAATCGCGCCGCCGACCATGGCGCCGATCACGCCAACCATGAGATGGGTCGCAATCTCGTAAGGTTGGTCAATTTGCAATATGATGGTGGCCAGCCAGCCCAACGCGGCACCGGTTACAACCAACAAGGCTATCGCCATCAACATCGTTTGCGCTCCTCAACAGGGAAAAGCGCATCGGCCGGAAAAGTTCCATGATTGCGGCGAGATGCCGCATCAGCGCAATGAAAGCCAGCCCACCGCGAAGACGCCGAGCACGATCCGATACCAGGCGAAAGGTGTAAAGCCAGAACGGCTGACATAGGCGACGAACGCCTTGATCACAGCCAGCGCGACGAAGAAGGAGACGGCAAAGCCGATCCCCACTTCGCCCCAGCCTATCCCGGCAGCACTGCCGAGCTGATGCCCCTTGTCATGCAGTTCCAGCGTGGACGCCCCGATCATTGTCGGCACCGCGAGGAAGAAGGAAAATTCCGCTGCCGTCTTGCGGTTGATGCCCATGGCCAGCGCCCCCATGATCGTTGCCCCGGAACGGCTGACGCCGGGAATCATGGCACAACATTGGGCCAGACCGACGCCCAGCGCCTGTTTGGCGGAGAGATCCGAGACATCGATATAACGGCCAGTCCTGGCGATCTTTTCGATGCCGAGAATGGCGATACCGCCCAGAATGAGCGCCCAGGCCACCACCAACGGGCTGCCCAGCAAAATGTCGATATAATGCTTGAGCGCCAGCCCCAGCACCGCCGAGGGCAGGAAGGCAAGCAGGATATTGCGCAGGAACATCAGCCCCTGGCGTTCCAGCTTGAGCACCCCGATCCCGGCCCGCCAGAACGTGCCCCAATACTGCACCACCACCGCCAGGATCGCGCCCAACTGGATGACCACATTGAACATCGCCCACTGATCGGCATTGTAGCCGAACAGTTCCGTGGCGAGGATCAGGTGCCCGGTGGACGAGACCGGAACGAATTCGGTCAGCCCTTCGACAATGCCAAGCAGGATGGCGGTAAACGTGATGTCCATTGATCAACCGATACTTGGAGGGAAATTGACGCCGTTGCGGCAGGAGAAGGAAGGGCCGGCCCGCTACCAGATATGGACGCGTTGATCCGGCGGGAGATAGAGCTTGTCGCCCGGCTTCACATCGAACGCCTTGTACCAGGCATCCATGTTCCGCACGATCCCGTTGACGCGGTAGTGTTCGGGCGAATGGGGGTCCGTCATCATCTGCTGGCGCAGCGCATCGGGCCGGATGCTCGAACGCCAGACTTGCGCCCAGGCGAGGAAAAAGCGCTGATCGCCGGTCAACCCGTCGATCAGCGGCGCTTCCTTGCCGCCCAGCGACATATGATAGGCCCGATAGGCCAGGCTCAACCCGCCCAGGTCGCCCATATTCTCGCCCAGAGTGAGTTGGCCGTTAACGCAGGCCTTGCCATCGTCCAGTGGGCAATAGCCCGAATATTGCTTCGCCAGCCTTTCGCCCAGCGCCTTGAACGCGGCCATATCCTTGGGCTTCCACCAATCGCGCAGCAGGCCGGTGCCGTCCGACTTGGCGCCCTGATCGTCGAATCCATGGCTGATCTCATGGCCGATCACTGCGCCGATAGCGCCATAATTGACCGCCGGATCGGCTGAGGCATTGAAGAACGGCGGCTGCAGGATCGCAGCCGGGAAAACGATCTCGTTCACCGAAGGGTTGTAATAGGCGTTGACCGTCTGCGGCAGCATGAACCATTCGCTGCGGTCCACCGGGCCGTTCAGACGCGCCAGCCGGTATTGCCAGCCCCACGCGGACGCCGCAATTCCGTTGGCAAGCGGAGCGGTCGGGCTGATTTCCAGCCCATCGTAAGTCTTGAACTTGTCCGGATAGCCGATCTTGGTGGTGAACAGATCGAGCTTCTTCTGCGCTTCCTGCTTGGTCGCCGCGCTCATCCATGTGTTGTCGGCCAGGCTTTGCGCCAGCGCCTTGCGCAAATTGCCGACCAGCGCGTTCATTTCCGCCTTGTCCTGCGGCGGGAAGTAGCGGGCGACATATTCGCGGCCCAGCGCTTCTCCCAATTCGCCTTCCGTCGCATCGATTGCGCGCTTCCAGCGCGGGCGCTGCTCTTCCTGGCCGCGCAGCGTCTTGCCATAGAATTCGAACGAAGCCCGGTCGATATCGCGCGGCAGGACATCGGCATTGCCAGACAGGAAATGGGCCGCGCTCCACGCCTGCAACGTCGCCAGCGGCGTTTCCTTCAGCACCTTGAACATCGCGGGCACCCCGCCGCCGATCTTGCCGAGCGTTTCCGCATCAAGGCCCAGCCGCTTGGCTTCCGCAGCCGTCGGCGGCAATTGGGGGACGAGGAATTCCTGCACTTTGCCGATGCCCGAAGCATCCAGCATCGCCTGCAGCGGAAAACCGCCGGTCAGCGCATCGAGTTCCGTCCGGATCAGCTTGTGGTATGTGAGATCGCGATTGCGCGATACCGCCCGGTCCCAATCGAGTTCGGCAAACCTGTATTCCAGCGCATAGACCGCCGCCGCCGCTTCGTCCGGCTTGGCATATCCGGCCTTTCCCAGCAGGAAGGCAAGGTATTTCCGGTATTTATCCTGAATCTCGCGCGATCGCGGGTCAGTCTTGAGATAATAATCGCGGTCCGGCAGGCCGAGGCCGCCCACGCCGATATTCACGGCGTAGCTGTCGGGCTTCTTCTCATCCACATCGATCCAGGCCCCCACCGGCGAAGGGTATCCGGGCTTGCCGAACAGTTCGGCCAGCCCGGCAAGACTGTCAGCCTTGGCGATGGCGTTCAGATAGGGCTGCGCCGGAGCCAGCCCAGCCGCATCTATCGCATCCTGATCGAGATAGGATTTGTAGGCATCGACGATTTTCCGGTCGAGCGAACCGGGCGCCTGCTTTGCCGCCACCAGTGCGTCGACCAGCGCCCGGACATCGTGCTGCGACTTTTCGCCCAGCATGGTGAACGCACCGTATCGGCTGAATTCCGCCGGAATCGGATTGCTGGCGATCCACTTCGCGTTGACGTAATCGAAGAAATCGTTCCCCGGGCGGACCGCCGGGTCCAATTGGGTGAGATCGACACCCCAGGTGCCGAAAGTCATTTGCGGCGCTTCGGCGCTTTTATCGCCGTCCGTTTTCGCCGTGGATGGGTCCTGCGCGATGGAGGGTGCGGCCTGGGCCGACACGATGAGAGCAAGCGCCGTGCAACAGGCTTTGAGCATGGATTTCGTAGTCATGACAGCTCTCTTCATCGAAACAAAACGCTGAACCGCAAATGAAGGCTGGCGCGATGCGCCGCCTTCACGCCGCCGCCCCCTGAAACTGGAGGCTGGCGAGACGCGCATAGAGCCCGCCCGCCCCGATCAGTTCGCTATGGCGCCCCTGTTCGACGATCTGCCCGTCTTCCATCACCACGATCCGGTCTGCGGCGCGAACGGTGGCGAGGCGGTGGGCGATGACCAGCGTGGTCCGGTCGCGCATCAGCCGGTCCAGCGCCTGCTGCACCAGTCTTTCGCTTTCGGCGTCCAGCGCGCTGGTCGCCTCGTCCAGCAGCAGGATCGGAGCATCGCGCAGCAGCGCCCGCGCAATCGCGATGCGCTGGCGTTGCCCGCCCGAAAGCCGCGCCCCACCTTCGCCAAGGAACGTGTCAAGCCCTTGCGGCAAGGCCAGCAGGAAGCTTTCCGCGTTGGCCGCCCGGGCCGCTTCCCAAATCGCTTCGTCCCCGGCGTCCCAGTTGCCATAGCGCAGATTATCGCGCGCGCTGGCGGCGAACAGCACACCATCCTGCGGGACATAGGCGATCCGGCGGCGGATTTCGGCGGGATCGGCACTGGTCAACGGCACCCCGTCGAGCCGGACCATGCCGCCTTGCGGATCGTAGAAACGCTCCGCCAGTTGGAACAGGGTCGATTTGCCAGCCCCCGAAGGACCGACCACCGCCACCGTCTCGCCCGGCTCGACGATCAGCGTGAAATCCTTGAGCGCGGCGGTCTCCAGCCGCGTGGGATAACGGAACGTGACATTCTGGAACGCCAGGCCGCCGCGTGGCGGCACGGGCAGTTCCTGCGGGCGGACGGGCGCCGCGATTTCCGGCTTCATGTGCAGCAGCTCGCTGAGCCGGCTGGCCGCACCTGCCCCGCGCACCAGATCGCCATAGACTTCGGTCAGGGCGCCGAACGCCCCGGCGACCAGCCCCCCGGTGATGACAAAGGCAGCGATAGTCCCGCCCGTGACCGTGCCTTCGGCAACGCCCACCGCCCCGCGCCACATCAGCAGCGTAATGGCGCCGAACACCAGGAAAATGATGATCGCCGTCATGACCGCGCGAATCAGGATGCGCCGCCGGGCGGTCGTGAACGTGCGCTCCACGGCCCCCGCGAATCGCTCGCTCTCGCGGTGTTCCTGATTGAAGGCCTGAACGATCTTCATCGCGCCCAACAGTTCCGCCACGATCGCGCCGATATCGGCGACCCGGTCCTGGCTGGTGCGTGCGACGGAACGCAGGCGGCGTCCGAACAGGCGCAGCGGCACCATGACCAGCGGGATCAGGATCAGCAGCCCGGCGGCCAACCGGGGCAGAAGCACGAACAGATAAGCGGTCCCGCCGATAGCGATGATCAGATTGCGCAGGGCGACCGATACGGTCGTGCCCACCACCTGCTCGATCAGCGTGGTATCCGAGGTCATGCGCGAGGCGATTTCGCTGGGGCTGTTCTCCTCGAAGAACGAGGGCGCCAGCCGCAGTAGGTTTTCCTGCACTTTGAGCCGGATATCCGCCACCACCCGTTCGCCCAGCCAGGAAACGAAATAGAAACGGCAAGCGGTGCCGACGGCCAATACCGCCACGATCAGCAACAGGTACTGAAACCAGCGCCAGATGTCCGCCGGATCGCCCCCTTGGCCGAAACCGCGGTCGATAATGAGCCGGAAGCCGGAAGGAATCCCGAGAGTCGCGGCGGCAGTGACACACAGCGCCAGCCCCGCCAGCGACAGCTTGCCGGGATAGCCGCAAGCCGCCTGCCACACCATTCTCAAGGGGCCGAGATCGCGGGTGGACCGATCCCCCTCACCGGCCTGCACCGCGCCGCCTGCCTCTTCCCCGGAGGAATTGCGCCGAAAGCGAGCGAAAATGCCGCGGCGTGACGATTGGGGCTGGGCCTGCTCGGAAACCATCGTTTGCGCCAGTAGGCTTCCCCGCGCGGATAGGCAACGCTCTAGCGGCTTTCACAGGGCCTTGGGCACAGAAAAATGGAGCACAAATAGTAAAATTATGTTCTGTTGCATTGCAACACGCCTTGAATCGATGCAGAATGTAATGGATCTCGGTCAGTTCATGGGCCATGGAATGGAGCCGGTCTATTGCTCTACAACCTTTATGAGTTGCAACGCGCATACTTCACCAGCGCCAGCACTATGGCTTCCATGGGGGCCGAAGCACTCACCAATCCCTACAATCCGTTGAGCCATGTCGGCATCGGCCGGGTGGCTGCTTCGGCGCTTGACGTCTTTGCCCACGCTGCCGCTCCGCGTGGCAAGCCGCCTTTCGGCATTCAGCATGTGAACGTGGATGGCAGGGACTATCCGGTCACCGAATGCATCGTGGAGACCAAGCCGTTCGGCTCGCTCCTGCGCTTCAGCCATCCGGGGCTGCCCGCCAATGCCCCCAGCCTGCTGATCGTCGCCCCGATGAGCGGGCATTACGCCACCTTGCTGCGCGGCACGGTGGAACGCATGCTGGAACGCGCGGTGGTTTACATCACCGATTGGGCCGATGCGAAGATGGTTCCGCTGAACGAGGGCAAATTCGACCTCGATACCTATATCGACTATGTGATCGCATTCCTCGAATTCATCGGCCCCGGCACGCATGTGATGGCCGTATGCCAGCCGTCCGTTCCGTCGCTGGCGGCGACGGCGATCATGGGCGCGGCCAATCATCCGTGCCGCCCGGCTAGCCTGACGATGATGGGCGGCCCGATCGATACCCGCGCTTCGCCGACCGCTGTGAACACGCTGGCCAACGAACACCCGCTGGCGTGGTTCCGCGACAATGTGATCGCAACCGTGCCGATGCATTACCCCGGCGGCGGACGGCGGGTCTATCCCGGTTTCCTGCAACTGGCGAGCTTCATGTCGATGAATCTCGGCAACCACCTGATGAGCCATTACGAGATGTTCAAGCATCTCGTCGCGGGTGAAACGGACAGTGTGGCGGCGACCAAGTCGTTCTATGACGAATACCGCGCCGTGTGCGACATGACGGCGGAATTCTACCTGCAAACCGTCGATCACGTGTTCCAGAAGTATTCCCTGCCCAAAGGCGAGCTTCTCCATCACGGCAAGCCGGTTGACTTGCGCAAGATCACCGACACCGCCATTCTGGCGGTCGAAGGCGAACGAGACGATATTTCCGGTCTCGGCCAGACCAAGGCCGCGCTGGATCTGACGAGCAACCTGCCGGAATCGAAGAAGAAATACTTCATGGTGCCGAAAGTCGGCCACTACGGTATCTTCAACGGCAGCCGCTGGCGCACCCAGATCGCCCCGGTGGTGGAAGAGTGGATGCGGGCGAATTCAACGCATGGTTTGAAAGCCGTCGCCGCCTGAGCGGCCTTCACCACCGCTCCCGCGTCTTTTTCTGTGGGGCAGATCAAGCGGCAGGCTTTTGCGCCTCAGTTCGCGATGATGACGCTGGGCGGTGGGATCGCCAGGTTTCCCATCCGATCAGCCAGCGCTGGCCCGGCTTTTCAACGCCATAGTACAACGCCCCCGAAGCAACCAGCACCAGCAACAGATAACCGGCCAACTGGCCGAAGCCCATCTGTAATGACGCATCGACAAAGGCGATCTTGAATAGGACCAACAGAAAGTAGTGTCCCAGATAGGTCGAATAGCTCACTTCCCCCAACCAGTGTGGGATGCGCGCGCCCAGCATCCGCGCAATCCAGCCCTTGTCCCACGCCAACGCCAGCAACGCCGCGGCCAAGGCCAGCGGCACGAAGGCCGTTTCCGGCAAGGCCCCGGCCAGTCCCACGCCGAGTGTGGCAAGCGCCAATAGCGCGGCGAGAGGAGCGGCATACCGCCTGTGCCCCCAACGCCGCCACAGGACGCACAAGATCGTGCCGAGCGAAAATTCGATCAGGCAGCGCGCCAGCCCCAGCCGCGCGATATCGGCACCAAGCCGGTCATATCCATGCAGGCTGAAAAGGGCGTGCAACGCGCCCAGAAGCGCCACGCTCACGAACACCAGCAGCCCCGTACTGCGCTTGTCCCACTTCGCCCCCACGATCAGAAGCGGAAACAGGAGATACGCGGCCGCTTCGGTGCTGATCGACCATGCGGGAGGATTCCATGAAATTCCGGGTGTGAAACCCCAATTTTGCAGCAGGAGGATATGCAGCGGCAGTTCATGCAGCGGATACCCGCTATGATCGCGCCCGGTCGCGATCAGCACGGCAACGAACACAACCAGTGCCAGCAGGATCGCGGCGTGCAGCGGCCAGACGCGTGCGAAACGGCGCCAGAGGAACAGACGGCTGGCAGCAAGACCCCGCTCGGCGAATTTCGGAGCGTAATTATAGCCGATGACGAAACCCGACAGCATGAAGAAGAAATCCACCGCCAGGTATCCTCGGGCCATAACATCGATGCCCCATGCCGGGACGATCCCGGTCAACAGCAGGCGGCTGTGGTAAAATACCACCCACCAGGCGGCGAGACCGCGTATCCCAGTCAAGGCTCGCAGTTCCCCGGCCGAAGGACCTGGAATGCCTTTTTCTTTAACGGCCATGGCTAGCCCCGCGTTCATCGCCGCCTCCTTCCGGTACGCGGGCGGAAATGGCCAGCGCCGCACGCCGCCGCGGCCTCTCCCGCGCTTCCGTGCTCCCCGCCGATCGATATTTGATTACACTGACGAGCCCGATTTCCAGCGAGGCGATCATGTAGATGAAAGTCTGGTATGCCACGCCCGTGAACAACGCGCCGACCATGTAGATCACGTGGCTTTGCTGCAGGGCCATGGCAAGCTGGCAAAACCATTGCTCGTCATGTTCCGTGCTCTTGACGAAACGGCGACGAATCCGCTCCATCTGCCAGATGCCCAGCCCATGGAACAACAGCCACAGCGTCAACCCCGCCCAGCCCTGTTCACCGAGCATCTCGAAATAACCGGAGTGATAGGCGCGGCCCTTGTCGGTCACTTGCTGCGTTTCGACCGTCGACGTGATGCCATCCGACACGACCTTTTTGGTCTCATACGTGAAGCTGTTGCCGAGATATGCCGCAAAGCCGCCGCCCATCGGGTGCTCCTTCGCGTAATTCAACGTCCATTGCCACACCGCGACCCGGGTCGAGGCGGACTCGTCGCCTTCATGATCGCTTATGGTTTCCATCCGCGCGGTATAGGATGCCGGCAGGAATGGAATGGCCACCATCAGAGCGAGACTGGCGAGCGTCAGGTAGAGGAAGCGATGCTTGACGCTGCGCAGCAGAAACACCGCGAGCACCCCGATGCACAATAGGCCGGTTCGCGCCTCCGTGCCGATCGGAATCATCAGGCAGGCAAAAATCAGCGCGGCCCCAAATAGCTTGACCCGCCAATCCGAAGGGAAAACAGAACCGAAGCGAATAAGCCACAAAATCAGCGGAATGACGACGATGGCGGCAGTCGCCAGCGTGCTGCTTTCGTAAATTCCGCTATCCTGACTGACGAACAGGCGCAATTCACCGTAGCCGCCGCCGCCCACCAGGGTCTTGATCCCGCCATCGATCACCACCGCCCCGACTGCGAGCACCAGGAACAAAACCACCGCCTCGATCCGCAAGCGCGTGGTCAGAGTGAGCGGTAGAAAAATCGCGAAAACGAGAACTTTCCAGACCCAGTCCCACTTTTCAGCCGCGGCTTCGGGAAAATCGGCCATTGTCAGGGTGAGCGCGCAATAACCCAGCAAGAGAACCAGCAAGACCTGCCGGAACGAAAAGGAGACCCGCTCCTTGCGATCCAGAAGCGCCCAGCCGAAAAAGGCTGCGATGAACGCGAGCAGGGAAAATGGTATCTTGGGCAGGATCGCCCAGCCGATCTTCTGCGGGCCGACGATATCGACATAGACATAGGACAGCACCCACAGGAAGGGACGCTTGAGGCCCAGCACCATCAGCGCCGCCCAAAACCCCAGCAAGGCGAGCTCAAGCATCGCGTTGCCCCGTCATAGTGTCGTCCTTGCCCTTTACGCCGTCTCTACCCGGCCGCTGACGGCGGGCGGGCGGCGGGTCCAGATCGGGGCGCTGGACGAGCCGCCACGCCGCCAGCAACAGCAGGCCGTGCGTCAGGCCAATGGCAAAAAGATCGATCAAGCGGGCATTTCCCGGTATCCAGCAGAAAACCGACGCCTAGCAGCGCCTGGTTGACACCCCGTTAAGGTTAGCATGACAAGAATCGCTCCGTCATGACCCGTATTCTGCATATTCTCGATCATTCGCTGCCGCTGCACAGCGGTTACACTTTCCGCACCCGTGCGATCATGAAGGCCCAGCAGGCAGCCGGGCATGACGTCCGGGGGATTACCGGCCTGCGCCACAGCGCCGCTGGCCCTGTTAGCGAGACGGTGGACGGCCTGACCTTCCATCGCGCGCCGGGCGCCGCCAAAGGGCCGCCGGGGGTGCGCGAATGGAACGAAATCGCCCTTCTGGCCCGCGCGATCGATACGCTGTGCAAAAGTTGGCAACCCGATATTCTTCACGCCCATTCTCCTGCGCTGGACGGCATGGCCGCCCTGCGCATCGCGCGCAAGCGCGGCATACCGCTGGTTTATGAAATTCGCGCGTTCTGGGAAGATGCGGCGGTCGGCAACGGCACCGGGCGCGCGGGATCGATCAAGTACCGCCTGACGCGCGCGTTGGAAAATCGCGTTGTCGCGGGGGCCGATGGAGTCATGACCATTTGCCACGGCCTGCGCGACGATCTCATTGCGCGCGGCCATTCCGGCGGCAAGATCGGGATCATGCCCAATGGTGTCGATCTCGACCTGTTCGGCACGCCGGCACCGCGCGATGCCGCCCTTGCCGAGCAACTCGGCCTGGGCAACGGCCCAGTGATCGGCTTCATCGGCAGCTTTTACGATTACGAAGGCATCGACGATCTGATCGACGCCATGCCGCCGATCCTGGCCCGGCAACCGGAAGCCCGCCTGCTGCTGGTGGGCGGCGGGCCGATGGCCGATGCGCTCAGGCGGCAGGCGGAACGCTCCCCCGCCCATGCGGCGATCCGCTTCGTCGGCCGCGTTCCCCATACCGAAGTCGAACGGTACTACGCCCTGACCGATATCATGGCCTATCCCCGCAAGGCGAGCCGGCTGACCGATCTCGTCACGCCGCTGAAACCGCTGGAGGCTATGGCGCAGGGCAAGCTGGTGGCGGCATCGGATGTGGGCGGACACCGCGAATTGATGATCCACGGGCAAACCGGCACTCTGTTCGCGCCGGACGATCCGCAAAGCTGCGCCGCATCGCTATGTGAGCTGTTGGCGGCCCGTGACACATGGGATGCCCTGCGGGAAAGGGCTCAGGCCCATGTGCGCCGGAACCACGACTGGGCGGCCAACGTGCGCCGTTATGACGATGTTTACCAAACGCTGTTAGCTGATCGGATGAAACCGGGCGATTCCCGGGTCGCCTTGCAAGGCGATTCGGCGGGGTAAGGCCGGTTCGGATGAACGGGGGTTATGGTGACCATAGCGCAGAAATTGCTGAAATCCGCGCAAGGCAAACCTGCGCAGGCGCCCATCAGCGCCCATCCGCTATTCGGCACGCTCGTCGCCCTATGGTTCGCCGCCTTGTTCGGCTTGTGCAGCCTTGTCCTGCCCGCGCGGATATTCGAATCGCTCCTGGGCGCAATCGGGTTGTCCGGCCTTGCGCCACTGGGCCTTGGCATGCGCTTTCTGATCGCTCTGCTCGCTTGCGCTCTCGGGGGTATGATCGGGCTGTCGCTTGCCCGCCGGTTCGCCCCCAATTCGCCTAAGCGCGAAACGGAAGAAGCAGAAGAACCGGGTGCCAGCGCTCCCGCGCACAAGAAGCGCGGCAAAGCCAAGCGTGCGCCGCTTCTGGTGCAGGAAGAGACGGATGAAGCGCCACTGCCGCCTCCCATCGAAGCCGCACCCGAGCCGCAGCCCCGCCGCCGCCGCTTCCTGATGCAGGCCAGCGAGGCTCCGGAAGAAACCTCACCTATCGAGATCTCCGATGCCAGCGCGGAAGAAAGCCCGCTTGCCGCCGTCCCGGCGCAATTCGATGAGGCAGACACCGCATTGGTTCCGGAACCCGTTTCCGAAGCCGCGATGGCACCGGAACCGGAGGCCGCTCCCGCGCTTCCGGCATTGCAACCCGCGCCCGTACGCTTCTATGGCCGGGATTATATCGGAGACGCCGGGCAACCGGCGGATGCCACCGCTTCGATGGCTCCCGCATGGCCTGGCGCCGGAGAAGCGCCGCAGAAGCCCCTATCGCAGCACGATGTGCCCGATCTTGCGGACTTCACGCATCCCAATCGCAAGGCCCCTGCAACGGATCTGCACGCCGCCCCGCCGGTGCTGTCCCCGGCTCCGGAAGCGGAAACCGCGCAACCGGCCGCAAGGCCCAGGCGCCCGGTTTCCCTCAATCGCCCCGTGCCGATCACCGAGCGCCCGCTGGAGCGGCTGGGCATGGTCGAACTGGTCGAGCGGCTGGCTCACGCCATTTACGATGAGAAAGGCCATGTCAGCCGCCCAGTCCCCAAGCGGGCCTACGCTCTGGCCACGATTGCCGCGAACTCGCCGATCATGGCCAATGCTCCGGCAGCAGCGCCGGAAGAATCCGATGCCGCATCCCACATGCCGCCATCGGACGCAGCGGCAATGGCTGGCGTGGCTCCTTTCTCCAGCGCGTTCCGCCCGCTGGCGTCTCTCGACCAGTCCGCGCCCGATGCGCAGACCGAAGAACCGCTGGCCGGGAATGCTCCGCCGCCTGCCTCCCCGCCCTATTCCGAAAATCCCGCCTTCAACGGCGCTGCGCCGCGCTTCCACAGCCCTGTGGCCAATATGGCCACCGAACGGCTTCCGCGCAGCGAACAGGAAGCTGACGATCCCGAGCAGGCCCTGCGCGATGCTCTGGCTGCCTTGCAGCGGATCAGCGGGACCGGCTGAGCGCACATTTTCACCGATTCTCCGCGCTAACGCCCCCACCGATCCGCGTTAAAATCGCGCGAAATATTTGCCTTCGCGGTTGCAAAACCGCGTTCCTGTCGCCATGGGGAACCGTCGCACTCCCTCGCTGCCTCGCGGCGCGGTGATTCGTGCGTATTTTTTGCCACCAGCTGCTGCAGGGGATGCAGCGCCCGGCCTATGACAGGATGAGAACTTCGATGGGTTTCCCGGCGCCCCAAGGGCTTTACGATCCGCGCAACGAACATGACTCCTGCGGTGTGGGCTTCGTCGCTCATATTAAAGGGGAAAAATCGCACGCGATCGTAACCCAAGCGCTGGAAATCCTTGCCAATATCGACCACCGCGGCGCGGTGGGCGCCGACCCGCTGCTGGGTGACGGCGCGGGCATTCTGCTGCAGATTCCCGATACGCTTTACCGCAAGTGGGCCGAAGGCGAAGGGCTGACTCTGCCCGCCGCCGGTGAATATGCGGTGGCCATGTGCTTCCTGCCCCAGAACGAGAAGGCGCGCAGCTTCGTCGTCGAACAGTTCGAAAAGTACATCGCCAAGGAAGGCCAGCACCTCATCGGCTGGCGCGACGTGCCGACCACGCTCGACGGTCTCGGCAAGGCGGTGCTTGCCTCGATGCCGATGATCCGCCAGGCATTCATCGCGCGCGGCCCCAACTGCGCCGATCAGGACGCGTTCGAGCGCAAGCTCATCACCATCCGCAAGCAATTGCAGAACCCGCTGGCCGAACTGGCCGAAAAGCACGCGATGCCGGAAATCGCCCAGCTCTACATGCCGAGCTTTTCCAGCCGCACCGTGGTTTACAAGGGCCTGCTGCTCGCCAACCAGGTCGAAACTTTCTACAACGACCTGACCGATCCCGATTGCACCACCGCGATCGGGCTGGTGCACCAGCGCTTTTCGACCAACACCTTCCCGAGCTGGAAGCTGGCGCAGCCGTTCCGCTTCATCGCCCATAACGGCGAAATCAACACCGTGCG